>CATZVV010000109.1 GCA_958425285.1 uncultured Lachnoclostridium sp.
GAAATGCCGTCATAATATTAAAACCTAAAGCCGCAATTACATTTCCTATTCCTAAGGCTATGTTAGCCACTGTTAGACCAAGATTTTTAAAAAACTGAATTGCAACATTTATTCCACCAGTTATTATTCCGAATCCAGAATTTGCTTTATCTGTCATCTTTGCAATCCAATTTGCCAATGCCATTATTACCGCAATCAAAGCAATAATCGCAATGATTACCAAAACAACTGGATTCGCAGCCATAAGTGCATTCCAAATTGTTTGCACGCCATTCATTATACCAGTGGCTGCTGCACACAATAACTGCCATCCATAATAAACCGCAAGTGCTGCAGCAATTCCCCATATAATCGGCTCTATAATCGACCAGTTATCAACAACGAAACTCCCAACAGAACCTATTAAATCAAAAACCACAAGTACCGCATCAACCAATATCCCAAGCACATTAACGGCTGATGTTGCAAAACTTTGAAATCCGTCACTATTGGCAATTTGCGAAATTTTCTGCAAAATAGGTTCCATTTTTTCTACAGCATCATTTTTAAACAATGTCCACATTTGCCCCCAAGTCATCTGCATGCCTTCAAAATCCTGATTTACCTGTTCCGCGGCTCCCATGATTGCATTTTTCACAGTATTCGCCGTAATCTCTCCATCCGCAGCCATTCCTCTAAGCTTTCCTATCGGAACGTCCATGTAATCCGCAATTGCCTGCATAATATTAGGTGAAGCCTCAAATACCGCATTAAATTCTTCACCACGGAGAACTCCCGAACCAAGCGCCTGCGTCAACTGCAACATTGATGATGCCTGTTCCTGTTGTGTCGCTCCCGATATGACATACATCTTATTTAAAGTTTCCGTAAAGCGGACAACTTCATCATTTCCACTAAATGCATCTCCTGCTCTTTGAGCAAATCCTGCAACCATTGAAGCTGTGGTAAGATAATCAGCTCTTGAGCGGTTTGCAGAATCCATTATTTTTTGTTCCAACTCGTCCACTGAGCCGCCATCATCTACTATCAAATTAAGCCGTGATTCGGTCTGCGACATACTGTCTGATAAATTTATCAGTTTTTGAGCTCCTTGAATTGATGCATAAGTTGCAACTAATTGTTTTCCCTTTGTTAACAACCCATCAACCGCACCGCCTCCATGAGCCCACTTGTTATTTAATTCCGACTGGGAAGCGGCAGCTCTCGCAGATGCTGATGAGATATCATTTAACTGTTGTTCAGCAATATTAAGTCTTGCACTGGCGCCACTAATTTTTTCTATATTAAATGCATTTCCTGATACAGCCTGTACCCTTTCAAATTCACCAATAACCGTAGTTAATGCACTTGTGATATTCATTAACGGTGCCGTCATCCTATCTGTTAACTGTATAGCCGTTTGAATTGTTGCCATAACCTTACCTACCTTTACTCTTTCGCTCCAACTTCTTCTGTTCTTTTCTTTCCTGTTCTGCTTTTATATCAATAGAAGCAATAATGAACGCTTTTTCATTTCTTGGAAGACTTTCGAAAAAAGAAGGTGTCCAGTGGAATTTATGCAGACAGTAGTATGCATAATTCGCCTCTGAATCACCTTCATTTATTAGTTTTTTGCTTCGTCCACCTTATCCTGCATTGTTTCAAAACCACTGTAATTCTGAATGAAATTTGCAAAATCATTGTACTCGCCCGGATTGTCGATCATTGCCTTGATTAACTCCTCCGGTGTCATAACACCATATGAATCCTGCAAGTCTTTATTGTACAAATCCGGTGTCACCACTGATGCACACATTATGCCGGCGATGTACTTTGACGTATCAATTTTCTGCCGGTACATTCCGGGCTTACCTTTTACCGGAATTTCCGTTGTACAACTCTCTCTTATATCCTCTGATTCTTTGGTGGAAATAGCCCTGATTTCCCACAGCAGCGGATTTCCATCTTCATCACATAAACTTTTGGTTGCCGGAAACGTTGTTGTTTCCTTTTCCTTTTTATTTTCCTTCAAAAACAATTTTAAATTTATAGCCATAAACATTCTCCTCTCAAATAAATTATTCCGTCATTCCTTTTAAAAGATTAAAAGGTGTGTTGATTGAAAAATCTTCAAATGTGAAATCCACATCTTCATCCAAATAATCCCCGTCCGCATCAAACTTTGCAAGAATGCCACCATCAATATTACATCCGTCAAAAATCATAATCTGCTTTCCAGCAGAAGACGTAGGATCATCATTTGTAACCTGCGTGGTAAAATAAACATCCTCGCCAGTCTCCTTAAATCTTGCCATAAGCTGTCTGAATATGGACTGGTTATAATGAAGCGTTGCACTTCCTGTTCCACTCCAACCGGTAGATTTATTACCTTCACCTGTTCTTCCAAGAATTGGAACCGTAGTCTTTTTCTTTTCAAACTTTGCTTCAAAATTAATCATCTGCATAAAATTGTATCTCTTATCATCAATAGTGATAAAACACTGCGCCAACCTTGCCGAAACACTGTCCTTGGCATTCATTGTTATATTATTCTCTGGCATTCATCTCACTCCTTCCTACTGAATAACTACTGTCATATACAACTGCTCCATTGTTCCCGAAACCGTAATCACATCATTAATTACAACCTTTCCTTTGCCGGAACCTTTTGTTACTTCAACATCACTGTCCGTGAAATTCTCAATTGCTCCAATTGCAACCAAATCTTTATGCATTGATACGATATCCGCCCAAAGTGATGCTCTTCCATTGTCGTCATTCAGTACACGTCCAATGTATTTTTCATTAAATAAAGTTGCCGTATCCGTAGCCAACTGGTCTGTAACCCGAACTGTCTGGTTGCTCTGGAACAATTCGTTTTTATTCTCTGTAATCGTTACCAGAGAATTAATGTCCGTCAGCACTCTGATATTTGAACCGCATCTGTGAAGAACAAATTCGCCCGATTTAATTGCGTTTTCTAATTGCGCCTGTGTATAGGATGCTTCAATCTCCAATTCGCCATCATAGAGCATATTTGTACATGATCGGTTTAACTCACACTGTGCCTGCGCACCTGTTATCCAAGGAATGATATCCGCACCATTCTTTACATTAATGATACCTTCATCATCTGCTGCACAATCATGCAGGACACACTGAAATTTAATTCCCAAATCATTTCTCAAACGTTTGGTATATTCCGTGTACACCTTTTTAACATCATCCTCTTCTGTCATCACTCCCATCACATTGAACTGATAAGACTCCATTGCGTCCATATAAGCCTTGTGTGAAGCGCCACTGGCTGTGCCGTTGGTTCCACCAGTTAATGGAGTTCCTGCTGTTTCTTCCAGTGTTGCCTCTTTGTCGAATATTACAAAATCATTGTCCTGCAACCCTTCTGCACTGGCCACCGTCTGCTCATCCACAACATCCGCATCAATTACTGTTTTGACCTGATACTGCGTTTCCTCATCCACACTTTGCTTAATAATGATTTTAATATTGTTTCCTCTGGCACCCTTATATTTTGCGCTTGCATACTTATTGGAAGCAGGTGTCCCTCCGGTATTAATCTTATAAAAATACACCGCATAAGCATGTTTGAAAATTTCACGCACATACTTTAATTTGTCATGATTGTATTTGTAACCAAACACATTTAAGGCATTTTCCTCAAAATCCGCCGCCTCTACACGGAACACTCCATCATCCGGTCCCCAATCCAATTCCAACGGCATTGTTGCAATTCCTCTGGAATTTTCGTTCTTATCTAACACCGCACTTACTACATTGATGTAAGTTCCCGGAAGCACCTTATTTTGAGCCACAAATGTTCCACCACCTAAAGCCATTTACTTCACCTTTCCCTTTCTGAATTTTTCTATAATACCGTCAACTTCTTTGACTGTATATGTTCCGTTGTCATCTAATAAAGCTCTCACAATGTCAGATTGCTCCTTATACTTTTTTGAAGAAACAATCTGTTCCTTTGTAAACTTCACTTCACTTTCCTTTGTTGCTGTCTTTTTTTCTGACATTAATAAACCTCCTGTTTTATAACCTGTTCATCCATAAAATCTCCTGCCTGCTCTTCATAAGAAAAGAACGTATATGTAACACTTACCGTAAGAATTTCATCAGAAATATCTGACGTAATAGAAGCCGCCATCATCTTATCTCCATTAACATCGATAAATCTGACCACATCCGCCAGCCGTTCAAAAACATCATTTATCTCCGTTTTTTTGTCCGGTCCTTTTGGGATGTACTGAACCGCAAATTGATAACTTCGTTTTATTCGATTTCCAAGAAAAACAACCTTATTGGGATTTATGCAGTAAACAAAAAAACAAGGCTCCTGCAAGCCTTGCGAAACCGCCTCCGTATAAATCTCATAATCGTCTCCAAACACCCGATATATGGCATTTGTAATTCCTTTTATAATCAAATTAATCATTTTATCGCTCCTGACAACCATTTCTGCAATTTTGTTTCAAGTATTCCCGGTGCAGACTGCCTTATCTCTTCTTCCGATATTGTAAGCATAAGCTTTCCCGGTACCCAGCCCTTATGATTTACGGTCCGGTGTCCGTATTCCACGTAAGATGCGTATTCTTTTGGATTGATGATTTGAATAATAAAATTACTTCCCACATGATTTACTTTTAGACCGTTAGTGCTCCATGCTCTTTGGAGCTCTCCTGTATCTACCGGAGTTCTTTCAACAGCCTTAGCAATCAGCCTCGCCGCCAGCTCTTTTGCACATTTTTCAAAAAAACTGCCTGCACTCTTATCCATCTGTTCAATATTACTTCGCAACCGTTTCAGTTGGTCAATATTAATTTTAACATCTCCCATTATGCATTCTCCTTCCACAGTTCCAACATCACTTCCTGATGTGTAGAATACACTGCCGGACTGCCACTTCTTTTATATGATGTAGTCACACCTAGATGTGTAACGTCAATTCTTGAACCAGGTTTTACTTCAATTTCCGGTGCTAAAAATAATTTTACCGACTGAATCATGGAAGTTGCAGTGTCACTTTCAGATGTAGACGGTATACTCTCAAATGATATTTTACACGCCTGATTTGAAACAGTTTCTTTGTCTGAAAAAGAAGTAACACCATCCACCTTATTCTTTACCTTTTCGATAATCGTACAAGTGTCGCAGTATTTTTCTTCGTAAATTTTCCTTACCATGTCGTAAATCACTGAAATACCACCCTTCTATAACGATTTAACACTTTCGTATAGTTTTTCAAAACCGTTTCTGAATAATCAGACGATATATCTCCAAATGAAGTACTGGTGTCACCTATCGTAACACCAGTCACTTTTTGGGGTACATCCACACTTCCCAGTTTCTCGTTGCGATACAAGTCCACGCTCATTCTGATCAGAGTAAGATTCAATTCTGCAGGCACTGATTCAATGTTACAATAGTTCTTTATGATTTCAGATGCATTGTCAAGAGCAAACTCAACAAGTACATCCTGTTCATCATCTTTGATTCCAAGCAACTTTTTCACTTTGTCAACATTATCTGCCCTTGCCATATGCCATCTCCTATCCTAATTTATGCTTAAATGCAACAATTCTAATCTGCTTAGCCTCATAAACCGGATTCCAGTTCTGCGCATCTGCCAGTTCCGTTCTTGACGGTCCTTCTGTCTTTGCTACATTTGCATTTGTAAATGCAATTCCCCTTGGATGAAGAATATTGGTACGTCTGTTGATAAGATAATCAACACCGGAGCCTTTTCTCTTTGCTCTGTCCGTCTCTGTCGGAACAAATCCCACCGGATTACCGTTTCCAAGCGCAATTGCTCCATCTCCAAATAAATATGTAGTAAAGATTTTACCGGTTGAATCTACCGGACAACCATCATCTACAATAACTCTCTTTCCCTGATAAACACCAAAGGACACGTCATTGCTCGGCTGTACCGTCTCAATAAGATTCTGCTTTTTCAGATAAGCTTCTGTTGCAGAATGCATTGCCACACCGGTAAGCTGTGCTTTGGCATCTCCCAGCAACTGCTCCGCATCAATAAATGCCGAACCGCTCCAGTTGGCTGCTGCTCCACTTTTCGCTGAAATATCCAAAATGTTGGATTCCAACCTTGTTGTCGCACTTCCCTCACTTGGTGTAAAGGTTCCAAATACACCATTTAAAATAGCAATCAATTCTTTCTGCATATCTCTTTCCCAAAAACGGGCAACCAAATCTCCAATTGCTCTCATTGGGTCTGCACCGGAAAGGGCTGCCGCAAGGTCTGTAGCACTCCACATCTTTGCCCTTCTGATAATTGCCGCCACATCTTTGTTTGATGTGATTTTATTATCTTCAAGATCCTCTCCCTCAATTACCTGCTCGGATTCTCCTGTCAAATCTTCAAAAAACGGCATATTGACTGTAGGCGCCGCCTGAGATGCCAGTGCATCAAATTCTTCGTTGTTTGTCATAATTCCGCTATTTACCAATGCGGATAACTCCATTGTTCTGTTAATAACGTACGGGTTAA
>CATZVV010000110.1 GCA_958425285.1 uncultured Lachnoclostridium sp.
AAAAGGTTCATACAGATGTGATACCTACTGTTCAGATTGAAGAGGTAGATATTAAGACAAATGTATTAATGTTAGAGGATATACTTTGCGGAAATGATGGAAAGTGAGGAATTTAAATGGCATTATTTGGGCAAAGGGTGAAGGGAAAAGTGTCAGGCAGCTTTGGACAGCAATTTCGGAGAATGTTTTCCGGTACTTCAGATGTAAAAGGAATTGAGGTTCAACGTCCGAAAGAAGAGATAGTAGACGTTTCCTTGGAGTTGAAACGAAGAAAAGAGCTTATTATTGATTCAAACATTCCAAATACAAAAGCGCTTCCCTGTGTATCCTATGAGTTGGATCAGAAGGTGGAGCAGCGTTTGGCAGCAGCTGGAGTCTTTCCTGAGGTGGATGTTGTACTTGATCCATATAAAAAAGCCCCATTATGTGCTTTGGCATTGTTTCATACGGAAAAACCACTCCTTGCAAAGTTTGTAGTTTATGGAGATACAGAAGAAGATACTGTTTCCGGAAATATTTCTGAAGCAAAGACAAGTCATCGACTTCCGATTTTTGGTCTTTATCCAAATCGGGAAAACACGGTTATGATTCAGTTGTATGATGAAAGTGGAAAAGCGGTTGAAGAAACGAAGGTAACGATACGTACAGGAAAGCTCCCCAAAAGTTTGGAAGGTGCTGCAAAGGTGGAAAAACATAGTGCAAAATCTGCCTATAATCTGATTCTTGTATCAGGGAAAAGTGCTCCGTATCCATTTGCATTTGATTCATCTGGCTGTATCCGTTACTACCTGAATTATCGGCCGAAGGGATATGGTTTGTTACCGCTTTCGAATGAGAGGTACATTTTTGTAGAGAGAAAGGTTCTTTGTCCGACCTATCAGCTGCCACACTCTACTCAGATTTATGAGATTGATGCATTAGGACGTATTTATAAGGTGTTCTATGTACCGAGAGGATGTCATCATGATGTTTGTGAAAAAGAGCCGGGTGGTAATCTGCTTGCGATTACGAACTCGATTGAGGGACATATCGGGGATGTTATCATTGAGCTTGACAGAAATACAGGAGAGATTGTAGATCGGGTAGATTTACGTCAGATTTTTGGAAATACACATAGAGATAATATTAACTGGACTCATCTTAATACCGTTTCTTACAATAAAGAAGAAGACACAGTTTTATTTTGTGCCAGAAATCTGCATTCTGTTTGTAAAATCAGATGGAGTACAAAAGAATTGCTTTGGATACTTTGTGATCCTAGATTTTGGGAAAACACACCGTTTGAGGGTAAGCTTTTAAAACCTGTTGGAGAGATGAAATGGAGTTATCAGGCACACGCTCCATATGTTTTTGAGAAATGTGAAGAAAAACCGAATGAAGTGCGTCTGGCTATTTTTGATAATCACCATCAGGCGAGACGGAAAGTTAGTTTTTTTGATGGGGATAATCATTCATATATAAAAATCTATCGCATTAATGAGAAAGATCATACGGTAACAATGGAACATTCTTATCAGGGAGTTAAATCCAAAATAACATCCAATCCAAGAGTTGAACGGGAGAAAGACCGGGTGTTCTCCATGGGAGCTTATTTGGATCCTTTGTTTGAAGAAAGCCGTGGTGGTATGATTTATGAATTTGATTATGACACAGAAGAAGTTTTAAATCAGTATTCTATAAAATATTATTATTATCGCGGTTATGAATTTTCTCCGGATTATGGTATTCTGGCCGGAAAAATGAAATTAGATTCCAATTATATGGCGGGTTTTCTAATTAAGCCGGAACGATTTGATGGAATGGTTGAAATTCCAGAGGATAAATTGGCGGATGTTGAATTTGACAACAGGGAAGAGGTTACAATTGCGAGAACGGATGAGGTGATCTATATAGGTACAAAAGATCACTTACTTGGACAAGTTTATTTTGTCGGCAAAAAGAATACGTACTATCGTGATATACGAAAACCGGAACAAACGGATCCAAGATTTGTCAATATTGTGTTCTCCGTAGCATTCCCGGTTCATATGATGGAGCCGGATGACTACCGGATTGTAATTGATTTCAAAGGGAAGTTATATGATACAGAGAGAAATATACGAATAGGAGGATGAGCCGGTGTCATTAGAAATTCAAAACATTTATAAGACATTCGAGGATGATACGAGTAATCCTGTTTTGCAAAATATAAATCTTCAAATTGACGATGGTGAATTTATTTGTCTTGTAGGACCTTCCGGTTGCGGTAAATCGACTCTTTTAAATGTGATTGCAGGTTTAGAGGAGGCAACAAAAGGAACAATCCGGCACAATGGACAGGTTGTCACAAAGCCGGGAGCAGATCGAGTAATGATGTTCCAGGAACATGCTCTTTTTCCGTGGCTTTCTGTAAAAGAAAATGTAAAATTTGGCATGAGTCTCGCAGGGTTGTCAAAACCAGAGCAGGAAGAATATGCGATGCATTATTTAAAGATGGTTGAGTTGGATGCCTATGCGGATTATCCAATTCATAAGATTTCTGGTGGAATGAAACAGCGTGCTTCGTTGGCCAGAGCACTTGCTCTTGATAGTGATTTGCTTTTGATGGATGAACCCTTTTCTGCTTTGGACAAGCAGACGATTAACGTATTGCGGGAAGAGTTAGTAAAAATATGGGAAAAAACAGGCAAAACAATTATTTTTGTAACACATAGTGTTGAGGAAGCTGTGTTTTTTGCGGACCGGGTTGTCGTACTGTCAGCAATTACAGGTGGAATTAAATCCATTTATCCGGTTTCTATTGATCGGCCAAGGCATATTGAGAATCCTGAGTTTGTATCCTTGAGAAAACAGATATTAGAAGATGTAAGGACAGAAGCAAGGAGGGAACTTTATGAAAAATAAATCGAGAAGATTGGTTGAGCAGATTTTGTTTCTGACGCTTCTGGTTATTATCTGGCAGATTGTCTATACATTAACAGTAGATATTTTTGAAATGAAAAAGGCATATTCAGTTCCTTCCCCTCTGGGGGTATGGGAATCAGCAATACAAATGCTGAAATCAAATGAATTATTTTTGGCAATTGCCAATAGTATGCTGAGATGTATTTTAGGATTTTTAATTTCTGTAGTAATCGGAATTGCTCTGGGACTTTTGATTCATACATGCAAATTTTTAGATCGAAATTTGAAGCCGGTTGTTATGGGTGTTCAGACACTTCCGAGTATTTGCTGGGTTCCATTTTCTATCCTGTGGTTTGGCTTAGAGGGAAGTGCAATTATTTTTGTGGTTGTTATGGGTTCTGCTTTTAGCCTTGCAGTTGCAGTAGACAGTGCAATGCGTAACATCAATCCGATTTATGCAAAGGTATCCAAAACAATGGGTGCAGATGCAAAGTCACTCTACCTTCGGGTTATATTTCCTGCCTGCCTTCCAAATTTTGTGTCCGGACTGCGTCAGACATGGTCTTTTGCATGGAGAGCATTAATGTCCGGTGAGGTAATGGTGACCTGTGTCGGTCTGGGAACTACTCTGCAGACAGCGAGAGATTTTAATGATATCAATCAGGTTATGCTCGTTATGGTTGTTATTATTATATTAGGTATACTGATTGATAAAGTAGTTTTCAGTAATATTGAAAATACATTGTTAAAAAAGCGAGGTTTGCGTTAAAATATAAGATAAGACATAGGACGGCAGATTTGCATGTGTTGATATGCGGATCTGCTGTTTTGTTAAAGAGGAGAGAAGAAAAAGCGTAGGCAGAAGGAGGTAGGATATGAAAGCATTAATTACAGGAGCTTCTTCCGGAATTGGAGAAGCAATGGCAGAAATACTGACAAGAGAAGGGCATGATGTAGTTGCCGTAGGAAGAAATGAGAAGCAATTGAAACGTTTACAAGAGAATATTGGATGTGCCTGCTTTGCTTTGGATTTAAGTAAAACAGAAAATTGTAAGATTCTCTATGAAAAGGTAAGAGATGTTGATATTCTAATTAATAGTGCAGGATTCGGGATAATTGGCTATTTTACGGAATATGAGTTGGAGCGGGATATTGAGATGATAGGAATTAATATTTGCGCATTGCATATATTGACAAAATTATATTTATCGGATATGCAGGAGCGTAATTTTGGGTATGTGCTTAATGTTGCTTCGATTGCAGGTTTTTTAAGCGGCCCCCAGATGGCAGCATATTATGCCAGTAAATCCTATGTTGTTCGTTTGACAGGTGCGTTGGCAAGTGAATTAAAAAGTAAAAGGTCAAATGTTTATATCGGGGCACTCTGTCCGGGACCGGTAAAAACAAATTTTAACCGCAGAGCTGGTGTGGAATTTTCAATAAATGGGAAAGAGGCTGGCACGGTAGCTGAATATGCGATACGAAATATGTTTCGGAGGAAGCAGTTTATCTTGCCTGGCTTTCAGATTAAATTGGTTAAGTTTGGTGTGCGCTTTTTGCCAGATCGTGTATCGGCTTATCTGGCTGGAAAGATGCAGACTCAGAAGCAGAAATGAAACATGGAATATTTTGGATAGGTGAAAAATAGAATTTATGGTAAGGATAAGACAATCTTGTTATAAAAATAGGAGGACTTCTATTGACGAAATTGTCTATTTAGGTTATACTAGCCCTAGGAAACAAAATTATTTTGTGCAAATTGCACAGGGAGAAAAAGGAGGTTGAATGATGAAGAGAAGCATCATGAGAAAGGCTGCTTGTATAGCTATGGCAGGGGCTTTGGTATTTACAAGCGTATTTGGGAGCAGTGTAATATCACAGGCAGCACCAAAGACGAAGAAAATCGTTATGAACAAAAAGAAAGTTACCTTGAGTGTGGGGAAAACTTTCAAGTTAAAAGTGAAAAAGGTAAAACCTGCAAAGGCAAGTAAAGCAGTTACTTACAAGACAAGTAAAAAGAAAATTGCAACAGTAAGTAAAAAAGGTGTTGTTAAGGCAAAAAAAGTCGGAACAGCGAAAATTACTGTAACTTCTAAAAAGAATAAGAAGGCAAAAGCAACAGTAACAGTAAAGGTTGTTAAAAAGAGCACAGATAATCAGACACCGGCTAACAGTACAGCACCGGCAGCAAGCGTGAAACCGAGTACAGCACCGGCAGCAAGTACAACTCCAGGGGCAAGTGTAAAGCCAGGCAGCAGTGCAACACCAGGAGCAAGTGCAACACCAGGAACAAGTGCAACACCAGGAACAAGTACAGCACCGAGTGCATCACCTAAGGCAAGCAAGACACCTGCACCAAGTAAAACACCGGCAGCAAGTGCGACTCCGTCACCATCACCGATTGCTCCTTCGGCACCATATGCTTTGGAATTGAATGATACAAATCTTGTTCCGAGTGGAAGTGAGTCAGTATTGACATTTAATGACGACGGAACAGTGACTGTTGCGATTAGTAAACAGTACGGTGGTGTTGGATTTGTTGTTCCGGATTCATTGGGCAAAACAAATTTTGATACAGTCACAGTAGTATATAAAGACGGAGACGGCGGATTTGGATGCGGTCTTTGGGAAGATGCTACAAATAAGGATACAGAAACTGTTGTTGCATGGGGCGGTAAGTTAGAGGGCTCCGGTACAGAAATCTTCAATAGTTCTGCACTTACAATTGGAAAATGCTTATTCTTTAATAATGGGGATTCCCTTTCAGAGACAACACCTGCTAAGGTAACAATTGTTTCTGTTACATTCTCCAATTCAGAGTATGTAGCACCATCACCAAGTGCACCGGCAGAATCAAGCACACCGGCAGAATCAAGTGCGCCGGCAGAGTCAAGCACACCGGCAGTAAGTTGGACTCAGATGGATTTAAGTACATTACAAGGTGGAACAGGTTATTCTTATGATGAAACTTCCCAGTCAGGAACATTTACATCGGGAGTTGAATATGCATATGTCACATTGCCAAGAGAAGCAGTTGTTGGTGAAAAGGTAACTGTTTATGTAACTGGTACAGTAGGTGATAGTGCGGATGGATTCCGTTCATGGTTAGATGCATCTGGTCAAAAGAGAATGGTAGCTGACAACGATTGGATTGCATATACAACAAAAGGTGAATTTGCAACATCTAAAACAATGACAGTAGTGGCAAATGGAGATATTACAGGTGCTACTGTGCTATGTTTTAAAGGTGCAAGCTGGGGTAAGACTCTTGCTGGTATGACACTTAAGTCTGTTTGGGTGTACTATGGTGAAACAGAAACAGTACCGGGAACACCGTCAGAGAGCCCAGTGCCAAGTGAGGCACCGGCAGCAAGCGAAGCACCGGCAGCAAGTGAAGCACCGGCAGCAAGCGAGGCACCGGCAGCAAGCGAAGCACCGGCAGCAAGCGAAGAACCGGCAGCAAGTGAAGCACCGGCAGCAAGCGAAGCACCGGCAGCAAGTGAAGAA
>CATZVV010000111.1 GCA_958425285.1 uncultured Lachnoclostridium sp.
AAACTATGGGAATATCTGAGCACATACTGCTATCTTCCGAGACTGGCAAATTATTCTGTGCTTGAAGATACGATTCGTCGAGGAGTTGCCTCTGATGAGTTTTTCGCACTTGCCGCCGGTTACGTTAATAATCGGTATGTTGACCTGAAGTTTAATACGAATGTATTGAGCATCAACTCATCCGATTTGCTTGTAAAGGCAAATGTTGCAATGAAACAAATTGTTGCCGAAAAGCAGGAAAAAGCAAGCGCCCAGGCAGCAGGTGATATTTTTGGCAGCGCTACATATCATGAGTCTCAAAATAATGAAGGGGCAGTACAGTCTAAAGGTGATGAAGGAAGTCTTAGTGCTAACACAGATACTGATGCAGCGGCTTCTGTTCCGGTAAATAAGCATTTTTATATGACTGCAAAACTGGATAATACGCGAGTAAATCGTGATGTTCAAAATTATTTACAAGAAATTATTCAGCATTTGATGGCCGTTGACGGCAGTCAGGTTGAGCTAAAATTGGATGTTGATGTAGTTGCTCCAAATGGCATACCAGCTTCTACCGTGCGAACTGTGTCAGAAAACTGTCGCACGCTTAAGATCGAAGATTTTGGTTTTGACGATTAAATGAACTGGTGAAATTATAGTTGAAAAGGAAGTGCAGTATGGCAAAATCGTCATTAGAACGACAAATTGAACGGCAAATGAAACAATCGAAACAACTTGCTAATAAGAAACGTAGAGAACAGGATAAAGCTGAAAGAAGGGCTATACTTAAAGATAGGGCAGCGACTATCATCAATGGACAACCGATAATAGAAGGTTTCCGGGTTATGGATCAGACAGCTGAAGCAATTCTTGAATGTTTACTGAACTGCGAAAGGGGTAATGGTACACATATTTGTTTTGAGAATGACATTTTTCCAGATTATGTACAAACGTCGTTGGGATTAGAGTTTGAAAAGTTAATTCAATATGGAATGATTGGTGGTTTATTCTTTTATGATAACGGCGGGATGCTGGATTTGCTTCCGCCCGCATTTAGTTACTTTGAAAGCAAAAATGCCGCATATGAAAAACAGAAAGAGCAGGAAGAATCGAATAAACTGAAAAACATTATAAATTACGGGAATTTAGTGTTTGGTGATGTGTCTGGCTCCACACTAACCGTTGATAATTCTATTCATAAAATCGAACAGGCAATAGAAGAAAATGGTGGCACAGATAAAGAGGACTTGTATGAGATTCTGAATGATGTTAAAGAACTTATAGAGAACATACAGACAAGCCGAACCATACCAAAGCAGAAAAAACTTTTTGAAAGAATTTCTGATCACATGGAAAAACACGGATGGTTTTATGGTGCGGTAGTACAGCTGTTGGGAACAGCGGCAATAAATCTGTTGGGTGCATGATATGATCATACCTTCATGAAATGATTGTAGTATGCATTACTTCAGGAGTAAAAAGAATTAGTTGTTAGATAATTCTTGAAAGAATGGCAAGAGATAAGGCTAAGGGAGGGAAACTCTAATGAGATTAATAAATCTTGAAATACATAACTTTCGTGGAATTCAAAATGCAAAAATTGATTTTCCAATGAATAACAGATTTATTTGCTTGATTGGCGCAGGAGATAGTACCAAATCTACGATTTTGCTCTCCCTTGAGTGGCTCTTTTCACAAACATGGAATTTGCCAATCTGTGACAATGATTTTTATCTTGCAAATACTGAAAACAAGATCACGATCTGTGGAACATTTACTGAGTTTCCTGATTATTTCTTAGCAGAAGATAAATTCGGCTTATTCTTACGGAAACCTGGAATTCCATATGATGGCATCACAAACGACGAACCAGCAGATGGAGAGCCACTTTGTCTTACCATTCAATTTACGGCAGACAGTTCCTTGGAACCGCATTGGAATGTTGTATGTAATAGAAATGATCCTAAAACTATAACCAACAAGGAACGGGCTCAGCTTGCAGTTGGATGTGTTGGCGAAAATTGCGCAAGAGACATGACGTGGGGACGGTATTCTGTTCTACAAAAGTATGCTGATTCTAAAGGAGTTCTTCATAATGCCTATACTAAAGCTATGAGAGAGGCTGCTGCAAACACTGATTTGGACTTGTTAGATGGCCTTTCTGACGATATTAAGAGCATCGGAGGACGATATGGCGTTGGATTTGAAAACGATATTAAGAGTAAACTGTTGATTCAGAGTGGATCATTCACTACATCTGCAGGACTCTATGACGGACAAATTCCTTTGAATTTAAGAGGAGTTGGCAGTCAAAGGCTTCTGTCTATAGGGTTGAATATCAAAGCTTATTCTAATGGCACTGTTTTATTGATTGACGAGATTGAGCGCGGCCTTGAGCCTTATAGATTACGCAGTCTGATAAATGAACTACGAAATCAGACGGGAACATCCGGACAGGTTATTATTACAACACACTCTCCTGTTGTATTAACGGAGTGTTCTGCCTCCGAACTAGTCATTGTACACTCTCAAAACGGAGATACAAACGTATTCTATTTTAATAAAAGTGATGAAAAAGTATATGAGCAGCTTCAGAAACAGATTCGCAGTGATGCCGATGCTTTCTTGTGTAAGGCCTTAATTGTCTGCGAAGGAAAAACAGAATATGGATTTGTCAAGGCATTTGATGATTTTATAGCTCAAAATCTCGGAATTAGAATGGCTCATAAAGGAGTAGGTATAGCTCTTGGAGGAGGAGATACCACGTTTGCTTATGCTGATTCACTTCGAGATCGAGGATATGAAATTAGCATCTTTATGGATTCTGATAAGGAAAGCGATGCTGCTGAAAAAGAGAAGAGACGGCGTTTATACGGAACAACAATATTCGATTGGGATAATCCGAATGCTATAGAACAACAGCTGTTTCTTGATTTGCCGGAATCTTTGATCCAACAGCTTATAGATATTACTGTAGATGAAAAAGGTGCGACAGCGATGGCTGGCACTTTGTACTCTGAGGGTATTTCATTTGATATTTGTGAAGATGGAACCAAACTCATTCTAAATGATTTTTCACAAGTCACACGTCTTACTCTTGGAAAATTGGCAAAACAAAAAGGGAAAAATGGACGTATTGGAGAATGGTATAAACGGATTGATTTGGGACGCGAAATCGGCCAAATTATTTTTGAACACTGGTCAGAGATTGATCAAAGTACAAAACTGTTTCAAACGGTATCTTCTATGATTGAGTGGGTAAAAAATCTATGACGCCTGAAGAATTAGTAAAGATTGAAAGTAAATATAATGTTGCAATTATAGCACCTGCTGGACACGGAAAAACAGAAATGGTAGCCGATATGGTCGCTGGATTTTCTGGAAAGCAGTTGGTGCTTACACACACGAATGCAGGTGTTGATGCCATACAAAAACGTCTTTCGAAAAGAAAAGTAGACACACACAAATATACAATTTTGACTATCGCAGCTTTTTGTAATCGTTGGGGTTATTCGTACCACTGGACATCTAGAATGGATGCAACGCTATCGCCATTTAAAAAAGAAGATCAGAAACAATATTATGCTCAGTTATATACAGGAGCATTGGAATTATTTAAACATACGTGGGTTGGCAAAGTACTCTCATCTTCGTATAAAGGAATAATTGTCGATGAGTATCAGGACTGTACACTTGCTCAACACGCATTGATTAAACAATTAAATAAGTATCTCCCAGTAAGAGTTCTCGGAGATCCTCTTCAGGGGATATTTGGGTTTAAAGATCCCATTGTGAATTGGTCTGATATTTCTTTTGAACTTATTGATGTGGATACGTATCCATGGCGCTGGGAAAATTCTAATCCAAAACTCGGAGCATATCTGGAAGAACTAAGATCCCATTTGTTACCTGCCATTCAAGGGCGACAATGTATGATTAGTATTGCTCCTATTAGCAATATCTTAGAAGTTATTGCTCCATTGGATTTTGATGGATACAAGCTGCTTCGACAGTTACAGCAGTATAAGTCTGTCCTGTATCTGGCAAAATGGGAAAATGATCAATTAGCCTTCTGCAAAAAGATGCCTGGAATTTTTCAGCAAGATGAAAAACAAGATTGTGGCATTCTGTTTGAGTACGCACGTCTTTTTGATCAAAGTGAAAATGAACAACTTGCATTGTCTATATTATGCTTTATAAACGAATGTGCCACTCGAGTATCTTCTGAGTGTAATTCGTACATTAAGAGACTTAAATCCGGATCCTCAGATTTTTCGAGAATTAAAAAGTATGAACAATTGGGAAGATTGCTAAAATTAGTAATTGAAAATAACTCATCGCAAAATCTTATAGAAGTATTTCACTGGTTTGAAGAAAATAAACAATTTAAGTTTTATCGCATGGAGCTTTATCAAGAAATGCTTCGGAGTATCAGGCTTGCCGCAACCAAAGCAATCGACATTTATGATGCTGCTACTCTTGTCCGAAATGACTCTACTTTGCAAAAAAGATATACGAACTTCAAGTATTTGTCATCCAGAACACTTCTTTCAAAAGGTTTGGAATTCGACTGTGTTATTGTTGATATGACAAAAGAACTGACAGCAAAAGAATTTTATGTGGCCATGACAAGAGCAAAGAAAATGGTCTACTTAATCACAGATAAATCCACTTTGATTTTGAAACCATAACTAAAAATGAGAACCGGGATATATGGTATGTGGAGGATACAAAACAATGGAAAATGATCACCAACTTAGAATTTTATACTTATATCAAATATTGCTCCGTCACTCCGATGTGGACCATCCAGTTTCCACCAAAGAACTGATAGACATGATGGAAACCTATCACCAGATCAAGCTGCATCGGACAACCATCCCTAAATACATAGAACTGCTGAACGCCGGTGGCCTTGAAGTGATGGAGATTCGTTCCCGTGAAAAGAAATATTATCTGAATGACCGTCTGTTTGAACTGCCGGAAGTGAAATTGCTGATTGATGCGGTGCAGTCTTCAAAGTTTATCTCCGTAGGCAAAAGCCAGGTGCTGATTTCTAAACTGATGGCGCTTACCAGTGAAGCCAATGCGGCAAAACTCAAGCGCAATCTATATGTGACTGGACGTGTTAAATCGGACAACGAAAAAAGCTACTACATTGTCGAAGCAATCAATGATGCGATTAACGAAGGTAAACGGATTTCATTCTACTATACGGATTACAATACTCAAAAAGAGAGGGTGCTGAAAAACGATGGGTTACCGTATGTTATCAGTCCTTATGCGCTGATATGGGATGGTGACTTCTACTATGTTCTTGGCCTGAACCATAGCCGGAATCAAATCAATACCTTCCGGGTAGATCGGATCAGCAGACAGCCGGAAATTCTTGATGAGGCAGCGACATCGGCACCAGACAGCCTGAATCTGGCAAATTATTCGCGTGAGGTCTTTCGGATGTACGATATGGAGGAACCGGTTGAAGTATCGCTGCTTTGCGAAAACAGTCTGATGAAACATCTGATAGATCACTTTGGTCTGGATGTAGAGACGGAAACTGTAGATGACAATCATTTCAGAGCAAGAGTATTGGTTTGTACCAGCCCAACTTTTTACCGCTGGGTCTTTGGTTGGTGCGGCAGGATGAAGATAGAAAGCCCTGCTTTCGTACTGGACGAATATCAGCGGATGGCGAGGGCTGCGCTGGAATGAGTCTGTTTCAGATTTAACGGAGACGGTAACTGTATGAACCGACAACGAATGAACAATTCAAATAAGAAATATAAGGAACTAAAGCAGAAGCAAAAAGCCCGTATCTCCGATTTGATGTATCGGGAAACCGACCGGTTTCTGCAGGAAAAGAAGCAACCACCGGATGATAATGAAGTTGTTCAAATTGCTGAGCGGGTATACTGTCGCATTCAGGGGCTTGGATTCTGGATTCCTTATGGCGAAGTGCTGAATGAATACCAGAAAAAATGTCCACATATTCTCCAGCGATTACAAGAATCCGGTTTGCCACAGCACTTGCTTCCCAAAACGAAAAACGCCTCATCCGCTGACTCAATGAGCACATCAAAGGTGAAACAGCGCAAAGCAAAAGGACACAGACGGAAAAAGCCGAAAGAAGTTCCTCTTCCCGAACAGGATGATACCTTTTTCTTTATTGTCGGTTATACTTCCGGCGGCGCTCCCTATGGTGTGACCTGGGAGGAAATGGGATTAGAACCACGGGAAGAAATCGAATAAACAATGATATTTCGCACGAGATGTCGCTAACTGGCGACATCTCATTTTTTCTGGCAAAATATCCCTTGCAAGAAGAACGGGCGTTCGCTATAATATAAATATCTGAAACGAGCCGTTTCATTTAGAATGTGAGGAAT
>CATZVV010000112.1 GCA_958425285.1 uncultured Lachnoclostridium sp.
AGGAACGTCATATAACAACATTCCGCTGAAAGAACAAGTTGAGTCATTGGAAGCTGTTTCAAATATGCTCTGTATGAATGACGCAAGTAAACTTCTTATGTTGGAGAATTTTTATAAGGAGTATAACATACCGACAGGCTTTCTTCCAAAGTATGAGCATAACGGCAGCCGCCAGATGAAATCGGCAACAACTTTGTCGAAGGAAAAAGGCTGCAATATTTCGATTTACAAATTTAATGAGCTAATGGTTGGAAAGGGATATCTGGAGGAAAAGGAGCGCAAGTCCACCAAAGGAGTCAAGAAGTACAAAGCATTGACAGAATCCGGCTTACGTTATGGCGAAAATGCAGTCAGCCCGCACAATCAGAGAGAAACACAGCCGCTTTATTATGAGGATACCTTTGTGGAATTGGTTAATTTGTTGGAGGGAATTTAAAGTATGGACGCAGTAAGAGCAGATGTAGAAAAATCAAGAGAAGAAAAAATTCGTACAATCGCCAGACATTACGGATATGACGCGCAGAGTCGCCAGTGCATTGAAGAAATGGCAGAACTGACACAAGCAATCAATAAATATTGGCGTACTGAATTAGAATGCGGAAAATATCTCTATGATCCTTGGGACGGATATATGCCTAATGGCTCTAAGGAATACTTTAATCTGGTTGAGGAAATTACAGATGTGCAGATCATGCTGGAACAGATGAAGTTTTTCCTTTCGGCTGGATATGATATGAACCGGATTATTGATGAGAAACTTGATAGGCAGATGGAAAGGATTGATAAAAATGAGTGAAATGAAAGCAGCTGTAGAAAAACTGGCGGAAAAGGAATTTGAATCCGCAAACCAGAAGTTCCCGATGTTTCATTCGGAACATGAAGGATATGCAGTAATTCGAGAAGAAATTGAAGAAGCACAAGAGTATATGGCGGATACAAAATCTTGCCTTGGCGGGATTTGGGCTGGAATAAGGGGCGGTTACTATGATGCTGACTTATATAAAAAAGCGGCGTTAGATTTAAAGGTTTCTGCTATTGGGCTTGCTATTGAAGCAATCCAAGTAGCAGCTATGGCGCATAAGTTCATCGACAGCCAGAAAGGGAGGGGGCAAGGGTGAGGGTAATTAGTCAGAATGGATGCGACTATCCGTATGAGGGAATTGCCATATCATATGGTGATGGAATTATTTATGCCAGACCGATTTCCAATATGGACAAGCGGTATTTGATTGCGCAGTATTCTACGCAGGATAAAGCCGAAAAAGCCATGCAGAAACTTCACGAGTGCTATACAGGTGTCTTTATATTGGATAAAATTCCAAGTCCGAATGATATAAAGAAAGATTTCGCACACATGAATGGATTCATTGAAGTATTTTCAAGCGGTGATAATATTTCAAAAGCTTCTATTGATAATGTTGTCTTTAGATTCCCGAATGAGGACGAACTGTGATGGAAATACGCTCAACGAGTAATCCAGACACGAGCAATCCGGTCACAATGTCGATGTTAGAATATCTGAGGAAGAAAGGGTGTGAGACTATGAACGAAAAAACGCTACAAAGCGAAGATGATAATTATAAGAAAAAATATAAAGTAAAAAGTGCAAAAATAGTCGTGCGGAAAATATGTGAAAAAACATACTTCTAAATAATATATTTTGATTTATCCGAAAATAAATATCATATAGGATATGGTTCTTATAAATTGGAATATGTATTTGAGTGGTTAGAACAGTGTTTTGAAATAGTGGAGAAAAACACTAATGCAGATAAAATCCGTAATATGACTAATGAAGAACTGGCAGATTTTTTGTTTTCAATATATACCGAAAAAATTAAATATTATGGATTTATAAGACATATATCCGGGAGAAGTTTTGAATTCCCGTTTGAGGTTTTAGAATGGCTCAAGCAGCCGGTGGAGGATTGATATGGAATTAAAACAAGAAAAACCTATACATCTTAAATGTCCTAAATGCGGATATGACTTTTCTTACAATACAAACCACATAGAGGAGGAAATTGACACTTTAAAATGCGATATAACATCCATAAAAAATCAGATTACTCAACACAAGATGAATAACCCTAAAAGTTATCGTGACGCATGGTACAGAAAAGCAAATTCTGCATTGCAGTATAAACAATTACAGCTTGCAAAACTGAAGAAAGCCAGAAAAGCAACGGCTGTTGAGATAAAATTACAGACATTTGAATTGTTCAAGAAAATCGTAAAAGACCGGTATGGACAGGATGAATATTTAAAGATGATAAAAGAGACAGAGGAAGAACTTGTCTATTATACATGGGATATGGCTACGCAGACATTTAAGAGATTTGAAGGTGCATAAGTTGCGTGAATGAAAGGCAGGTGATGATATGCTCTTGAAAATCATAAGTACAGGCTCACAAGCCGGAAACTGCTATGCGCTGATTGCGGATAATGGGGAGATACTTCTTCTGGATGCGGGTGCTACCTACAAAGCCGCACTGAAAGCGATAGACTACCGGATTTCCGATGTGAAAGCCTTACTTTTGTCACATGAGCATTCTTAGTCTGACCACATTAAGGGTTTCCGGGATTTCATGAAAGCGGGTGTTCAGTGCTATGGGTGTGACGAGTTACAAGAGAAGCTGGAAATCGTGTACGGAGAAAAGATTATCGGACTGCCGGAAAAGCGATCCATAAGGATTTCTGAATGGATAGTAACACCATTTTATCTGCCGCATGACAACACGCCGAACTTTGGATTTTTGATTGACTTACCAGATGATGCCGGACGGTTGCTGTATGCTACAGATTTTGAGTATCTACCATACACATTCAAGTCGCTGAAAATCAACTATTTCTTGCTAGAGTGCAATCACCAAGCCGACCTTGTGGACAGGTCAGAAGCGAAGTACGAACATTCAATCCGGGGGCACAGCGAACTTTCCACTGTTTGTGAACTATTGAGAGTGAATAAAACGCCTGATATGAGAAATGTTATTCTGTGCCACTTGTCGGACGGTTGGAGCGATCCAGACCGCATGAAGCGAGAAGTACAGGAAGTTGTTGGGAAGTGGGTATCGGTGGATGTGGCGGAGAAAGGGAAAACGGTGGAATTATCACGTTTCCCGTTTTGAAAGGATGAGTGATATGTATTCTGACAGAGAACGAGAAGATGAGATGGAAATTTCATATTGTAAATATTATTTACTGAAATCATTCCCAGAGAGTTTTATTAACGAAAGAGATGAATTTATCGCCCATAAACGATCAAATACATATTTATGTCTTGGAGATTGCAAGAAACCGATAGATATTGAATTCAAAGTCCTTGAATGGTTTTCGCGCCCAGCTTCAAAAGGTATGCCGTATTCGCAGGAATGGAGAAACAAGCGGTTCAGAAAATTCATGTTGGATGGTATCAACGATTTTCTGGAAACAGACTTCACAGAGAATGATATGGAAGAAATTTATCAGAATTTGGGAAATGCGATAAACCATGAAAAGACAGTGCGGTTTGTTGAGAGTGGGTATGATTTTAAGGTTTTGGGGGAGGGATAGAATGGAAATCAATTTACCAAAAGAAGAATATGAGCATTACGAAAAAGACGGTAAGGAAATAACAGTATGCACTATGCGGCAGAAAGCATTACATACAATAGCTCTTAATTCTTCCCACACAGGAAGAAGGTTATATACACGTCACGGCAAGAAATATTATAAGCCATATCGAAATTACTTTTGTGGAAAAGATAAAGATTTGGACGCTTTAGTAGAAGCCGGGTACATGGAGCGAATGGAAGAAATTGCACATGGAGAAAAAACTTATACATATTGGTTTAATCGTGAAGGGTTGGATTGGCTGGGAAATCAGTTGGGAATTTATATTTATGATGAAGAAAAATAAGGAGTAGCTTATGAAAGTATGGATTACAAAATATGCGCTGACTGACGGGATTATCGAAGCCGAAATCATTGAACAATGGAATATGCGAAATGATCCGGTATGCGTCATGGTGAAATACCTGTGTCAATCCCAAAATAGTAATAAATATATATTGGATAGTGACGATTTCTGTTTCGATTATGAATGTGCAATCCAGAAGGCCGAAGAAATGCGACAGAAGAAAATCGCCAGTATGAAAAAAGCAGATTGAGAAGTTGGAAGAAATGAGGTTTGAGTTATGATACATGCCATTTGTGATTTCTGCGGAAAAGACTGTGATAGAACGGCAACATTGATTTCTATGACACCTTTTCAAAATTTTGCAAGATACCATGATGATAAAGAGCCATATGGGAGTAAAGATAAAACAAGGAGCTTTGTTATCTGCTCAGATTGTATTAAGAAACATGAATTACCTAATCCATATGAAACATATTCAAAGATGACAGCACAAAAATTGAAATATAGGAAATGTTTGGATAATTATACCGATGCAGACTTGATGGAAGATTCTGAATATGATTGAGGTGTAATAATGGACTATTTCAAGAAATGCCCGAAATGCGGGCGGTGTATGAAACCATATATGCATTACAAATTAGGTTCATCTTACGCTGTTTGGATTTGTGAATGCAGTTATTTTGAGAATGATACAGGAACCGTAATGGGAAATGTAACGACTTATATGGGAGGTGGAGCAAGTGACAGAACGGTTATCAAATGAATGGCCTTGTGATGGTTGCAAAAGGACTGTGTTTTGCGGTGCGTGTGAAAGACCCGGTATATGGATGGAAAAATCACGAAAGAAATTGGCAGAATACGAAACCGCCGAGGATGAGGGAAGATTGGTGGTGTTGCCGTGTAAGGTGAGAACAAGAGTGTATAAAATATATCAATTTTGCGGATGTGGTGCGTGGGAAATTGAAGAACATAAAATTAAATTGGAAGATTTGGATAAAATCGGAAAAACAGTTTTCCTTACCAGAGAAGAGGCCGAGAAAGCATTGAAAGAAATGGAGGAGTAGCGAGAAGCAGCAGGAGAACGTTTTAGAAAAATGTAGGAAGAAAAGAAAGGAGCAAATTACGATGAATAAAGTGATTTTGATGGGACGCCTCACTAGAGACCCAGAAGTTAGATATTTACAAGATGAAAAGCAAATGGCAATTACTAAATACACATTAGCTGTAGATAGAAGATTCAAGAAAAAAGGGGAGCAAACCGCAGATTTCATCAACTGCGTATGCTTTGGGAAACCGGCGGAATTCGCGGATATGCACTTTCACCAGGGCATGAAAATAGTAGTTGTTGGTTCGTGGCAGACAGGCTCTTATACTAATAAAGACGGGCAGAAAGTGTATACAAACGATTGCATTGTAAATGAACATTATTTCTGTGAAAGCAAAAATGAAGGGAATTATACGCCGGTGCAGAGTGAAATACAGCAGCCCATTTCGCAAAATACTATGGTTGACTCAGACGGCTTCATGAACATTCCGGACAATCTTGATGATGATAGTTTACCATTCAATTAGAAAGAGAGGTAATTTGATATGAACATCATTCTTGACAACGGAGCATTTATGCCGGAGTTCGCACACAAAACAGATGCCGGGGCGGATTTGAGAAGTCCTGTACGTGCTACGGTTCCGGCAAGAGGAAATGTAGTGATTGATACTGGGGTACACATTGAAATACCGGAAGGATATACAATCTTTCTGAAATCGAAGTCCGGACTGAACGTTAAACATAATCTTATAGGAGAGGGAGTCGTGGATAGCGGTTTTTCCGGCAGTATCAGAGTAAAACTCTACAACTTAGGTGACACCGATTATCAGATTTTGCGTGGCGATAAAATCATCCAGATGGTTATTCTGCCATGCGCCTATTGCGATTTCACGCAGGTTGAGAAGTTCGCAGAAACAGAACGTGGAGACGGCGGATTTGGAAGTACAGGGAGGTAATTATGGAAAAAGGAATTGTTTCGATGTACATACCAATTAACTGTTTTGAGTGCAAATTTAAAAAGAGACCATTTGGAATGTCGTTCCCGGAAGATATGATTTGCGGAATAACAGAGGAATCCATTTTCCAATATAAGCCACACAATATAAATGGAAAGAAACCAGAGTGGTGTCCGATAAAGGAAATTGAAACAAAATCAGAAAAGCATAGCTATTCCCTTCTGTTCGATGAAAATGAAACACGTGTTAAGACTATAAGATTTTTAAGGGAAATAGTTGGCAGTGCTAGTTCTATGGATTGCAAAAGGGCGCTAGAAAAGAATGAGTGGGACATCACAAAAACAATCAAATTCTTAATAAATCGTCCCCTTCGGGGAGTGTAAAAAGGAGGTAGGCATGGCAAATGGAATTATTGTGGTGGATGTGCCGGAA
This sequence comes from uncultured Lachnoclostridium sp., assembly GCA_958425285.1. Lineage (GTDB taxonomy): Bacteria > Bacillota > Clostridia > Lachnospirales > Lachnospiraceae > UBA933. The sequence goes on from CATZVV010000112.1 coordinate 6,332, forward strand.
AAGTGTGAATATTGTGAACTTTCTAAATATGTG
>CATZVV010000113.1 GCA_958425285.1 uncultured Lachnoclostridium sp.
CACATTTAACATTCCGATTGTGGCCTATAATGTTAGCGGGGAATATTCGATGGTGAAAGCAGCTGCAGCAAATGGGTGGATTAATGAAAAAAAGATTGTAATGGAAAATATGATTGGCCTAAAACGTGCAGGAGCTCAGATGATTATTACGTATCATGCGTTAGATGTGGCAAGATGGCTGCAAGGATAATATTAGATTTATGGAAGGAAGGGATAAAAATGGATTCCAGATCCAAACAATTATTTGAGACAGCAAAAAAATATATTCCGGGTGGTGTAAATAGTCCGGTTCGTGCCTTTGGAGCAGTTGGACGTACACCACGTTTTATGGAATCCGCAAAGGGAAGCCGGATTACAGATGTAGATGGTAATGAATTCATTGATTATGTCTGCTCATGGGGGCCTGGAATTTTAGGGCATGCCCATCCAAGGGTGATTGACGCAGTGAAAAAAGCATGTGAAAAGGGGCTTTCCTATGGAGCACCGACAGAGAGGGAGGTGGAGTTGGCAGAGAAAATTGCATCTTTGGTTCCGTCGATGGAAGTCAGTCGTCTTGTAAATTCCGGTACAGAAGCCGTCATGAGTGCAGTGCGAACGGCAAGAGGTTTTACCGGAAGGGATAAGCTTGTTAAGTTTCAGGGTTGTTATCATGGACACTCGGATGGATTGCTTGTAAAGGCTGGTTCAGCGGCACTCACGACATCCGTACCGAACAGTGCGGGGGTGCCGGCGGAGGATACAAAAAACACGTTGATTGCCACCTATAATGATAGAAATTCCCTAGAAGAATTATTCATAGAAAATCCAAAGGAAATTGCTGCGGTTATTGTAGAGCCTGTGGCTGCCAATATGGGAGTTGTATTGCCTGAGAAAGGTTTTTTAGAATTTCTGAGAGAGATTACGTTACAATATGGGGCGCTGCTAATTTTTGATGAGGTTATTACAGGTTTTCGACTGGGGCTGGGCGGTGCTCAGGAATATTATAAAGTCAATCCTGACCTGACAACACTTGGCAAGATTGTTGGCGGAGGTATGCCAATGGGAGCTTATGGAGGCAGAAAAGAGATTATGGATATGGTATCCCCCATTGGACCGGTTTATCAGGCGGGAACACTGTCAGGTAATCCAGTTGCAACAGCAGCAGGTCTTGAAACATTAAAGATACTCCAAGAGGATTCGGCTTTATACATGAGGTTGGAAAAGAAGACAGAGAGATTGGCAGAGCTTGCTGTGAAGGCAGGTGGGAATAGGGTGTCTGTGAACCGAATTGGATCTCTTATGAGTGTGTTTTTTACCAACCGTCCAGTAAGAAATTATGAAGAAGCCATAGCGGCAGATACGGAAGCATATGCGAATTATTTTGGTTTTTTATTAGATCACGGAATTTATGTTGCACCGGCGCAGTTTGAAGCAATGTTTATTTCTGATGCGCATACGCAAGCAGAAATTGAAAAAACAGGAGAGGTGATTCAGGAATATTTTTCATTCTGATTTTCCACAATTTGGATGAAATCTTGCATTTGTGAAGTGATGGGGTGATTTTTCTTGTAACAGATATAGAAAAAACGCTTCATTGGAATCCCGCGGATGGAAAGGGCATACAATAAGCCCTGTTCTGAATTTTTTTGTATACAGCGTTTGGACAGGACGCCAAGTCCCAGATTATGGCTTACGGCATCCAAAATAGCAGTGCTGCTGTTACATTCCCATTTTGTCTGATATGAAATACAGTGAGTTTGCATCATTTGTTCGAAGAGGGCACGTGTCCCGCTGCCTTTTTCCCGCAGAATAAAATTTTGACTTCGTAGCTTTTCGATTTCAATTGTATCATAGGCAGCAAATGGATGAATATTTCCACAAATGATTTGCAGAACATCTTCGATAATTGGCTCAGTATGAATTTCTTCCCGGACAATGAGTCCTTCTACAAGAGCAATGTCAAGTTCATTGTGAATTAGGCGGTGTTCAATCATGCGGGTATTGTCCACAAAGACGGAAAGGTCAATATCCGGACACTGTTTTCCTAAGTCGACCGCCAGAGAACTCATTAGAGTATTGCCAATTGTCAGGGTGGCACCAATCCTCAAAGGACGTACTGAGTTTATATTTTTCATTGATTGTTTTAAATTCTGATGAATAGAAACGATTTCCTGAGCGCTGTTTAGCAAAAGCTGACCCGCAGGTGTGATTTTTAATTCCCGTGGCATTCGTTTAAAAAGCTGTACCTGGTACTCTTTCTCCAAATCGGAAATAATCTGACTTACAGTAGGCTGGGAAATAAATAATTTTTTGGCAGCCTCACTCATTTTTTTATATTCAGCGACAGCGATAAAAGTTGTTAATTGTTTTAAAGTTGCCATGTGTCTGCGCTCCTTTCAAAGATATAGCAAAAAACCTATGGATATATTTAGATATTACTATTTTACGAAAAAAGATGCAAGTGATAAAATGAGAGAGAATTGATTATTCCACACGGATCAAATGGCAGTTGAGATTACGAGAAAAGGAGTTAAAATACATGGAATGTACATTGAAACCAGAAGATATTAAGCGTGTAAAAGGTCTTGGATTTTTGCATAATAAAGGAACGGACTTATTTAACGGTCGTGTGATTACTGTAAATGGCAAGATTACAGCAGAGCAGGCTCATGTGATAGCAGAAGCGGCTGAAAAGTATGGAAGTGGTGAATTAACTTTTACAACAAGGCTTACTGTTGAAGTCAGAGGAATCCATTATAATAAGATTGAACCATTTAGAGAATATGTAGCGAAAGCAGGACTTGAAACCGGAGGAACGGGTGCCAGAGTACGTCCGGTTGTATCCTGTAAAGGGACAACCTGCCAATTTGGATTATATGATACCTTTGATCTTTCTCAGAAAATTCATGAGCGGTTTTATAAAGGGTACCAAGATGTACAACTACCACATAAATTTAAAATTGCTGCCGGTGGATGTCCCAATAATTGTGTGAAACCAGATTTGAATGATGTCGGTGTTGTTGGTCAGATGATTCATAAGCATGATGTTGAACTGTGCCGTGGATGTAAGAAATGTCAGATCGAATTAAGATGCCCAATGAAGGCAGCTAAAGTGGAAGAGGGGAAAATTGTGGTAGATGCATCCGTTTGTAATAACTGTGGGCGTTGTATTAAGTTTTGCCCATTTCATGTAAATGAAGAGGCGGTACCGGGATTTAAAGTTTATATTGGCGGAAGATGGGGAAAAAAAGTGGCACATGGGCAGCCATTATCTAAAATCTTTACTTCTGAAGAAGAAGTGTTACATGTAGTGGAAAAAGCAATTCTTTTGTTCCGTGATCAGGGCATTGCCGGAGAGCGTTTTGCAGATACGATTGCACGAATTGGTTTTGAAAATGTGGAAGAGCAGTTGATTTCCAATGAATTGCTGGAAAGAAAAGCAGAAATTATTTCAGATTAATGTTATACTAGTATATCGCAGAAGGAGTGCATTCATGCAGTCCTTCTGTAATTTTGACTAGAAAGGACGAAAAGGAATGTCTTTTGGATTTATCGGAATTTCATATAAAAATGCACCACTGGAAATAAGGGATCGGATTTTTTTTACCGATTGTATGAAAATGGAGTTTCTAGACAAAATGCAGGAAGCAGGAATGGAACAATGTATGGTTTTGTCTACCTGTAATCGAAGTGAAGTATATTTTTTCTATCAGGAGGAAAGTCAGTTTGAGTTGGCACAGGTATACTACAGACATATTTTTTCAGATGTCGACGTAGAAGTATATTGCATCAAGAAAAGAGGAAAAAATGCGTTTTTACATCTGTTTCGTGTAACTGCCGGACTGGAATCTATGGTGTTGGGTGAGGATCAGATTTTAGGGCAGGTGGGTGATGCAATCGATTTTTCCCGTACGATGGGACACAGTGGAAAAGAATTGAATCGGGTTGTTCAGGAGGCTGTCAGTTGTGCAAAGCGAATAAAAACAGAGTTGAAAATTAGTGAAAACCCTCTTTCTGTCGGGTATATAGGTATTTGCCAATTGAATGAGATTTGTGGAATCCAGGGTAAGAAAATTCTTGTCATAGGAAGTGGAAAAACGGCATCATTGGTATTAACTTATTTATATGAATATGGAGCAGGCAAAGTATATGCCTGTAACCGGACGCTCGCACATGCAAAAAAACTGCGGGAGAAGTTTAGCGGATTACAGGTTGTAGAATATGCAAATCGGTATGAGGTGATGTCAAAATGTGATATTATAATTTCGGCAACTGCTTCGCCTCATTTAGTGATTCGCCGGGAAGAGGTCATATGTCGGCAGGATATGGTATTTGTGGATTTAGCAGCACCTCGGGACATTGATGCGGAACTGGCAAAAGAACCACACATCAGACTTATCAATTTGGACACACATCAACAGATTGCCCGGAAAAATCAAAAGGAGAGGGAACGCTTAGTCAGTGCCAGCCGGAATAGGATTGAAGAAGGAGTAGAAGAAGTCATTGAGTGGCTGCATGCAAGTCGGATGGATTCTACCATCGAGTCATTACAGCATCGGTGCGGAGAAATTGCAGAGGACAGTTTTTGTTACTTAAACCGAAAGTTGGATCTTAGTCAGAGAGAACAGAAAATTATGAGAAAAGTTTTGAATGCTTCCTTGCAAAGATTACTGAAAGACCCAATAAGGGAATTGAAAAGTTTAGATACAAAGGAAGAACAGGATGAATATAAAGAAATAATCCGGCATTTATTTCAGATATAGAGGAATGGAGGGGTTATATGCGATATGTGATAGGAACCAGAGGGTCAAAACTTGCACTTGTTCAGGCAAATTATGTTTGTCAAAGATTAAGTAGGGAATACCCGGAACATGAATTTGTGATTCAAACGATTCAGACTAGGGGAGACCGGATACAAAATGTTTCGCTTGGAGAAATCGGGGAAAAAGGCATTTTTGTAAAAGAAATTGAGGAACAGATTTTATCCGGCAGAATCGATATTGGTGTGCATAGTATGAAGGATATGCCGGCTGTTCCAGCAGATGGGCTTTGTTTTTCCAGTCCGTGGAAGCGTGAAGATTCAAGAGATGTTCTGATCTTGAGAGAAAAAGCATCATTGGAACAATTATCTCCGGGAGCGGTTATTGGAACAGGCAGCAAAAGGCGTGAATTTCAGTTAAAGAAATTAAGAAATGATATTCAGGTTGTGGATATACGGGGAAATGTAGATACCAGACTCCGTAAAATGGAAGAACAGAAGTTAGATGGCATTATATTAGCAGCGGCAGGTATGCATCGTTTGGGTATGCAGGATAAAATTACTCATTATTTTGAGCCGGAGGAAATAATTCCAGCTCCTGCACAGGGAGTTCTTGCCCTGGAAGTAAGAGATGATGCAAAAGAACTATTGTTTATGCTTGAGAGATTCAAGGATATAGAAACTGAGTTTACGGCAAAAGCAGAGCGTGAATTTCTGCATGCGATAGAGGGCAATTGTCATGTGCCAATTGGTGCGTTTTGTCATAAAATTGAGAAGGAACGTTACCAGATGAACGTGATGTTTGGCGATGAAGAAGGCAAAAAGATTGTTTATGCTGACGTAGAGGGAACAGATGCTTTGGCTATGGCGAGGGAAGCGGTCTGCCGGATTCAAAAAAAGCAAATGGGAAAAGTCTATCTCGTTGGGGGAGGTCCTGGCGATGCAGGCCTGATTACTGTAAAGGGAATGGAACTGATTCGAAAGGCAGACTGTATTGTATATGACAGATTAATAGCTCCTTCTCTATTGCAAGAAGCAAAACCGGATTGTGAAAAAATTTATGTGGGTAAGGAAAATCATCATCATACGATGAGGCAGGAGGAAATTCAAACTCTTCTGATAGAGAAGGCAAGGAAACATCAGATTGTTGTACGCTTGAAAGGCGGGGATGTTTATGTTTTTGGCCGAGGGGGTGAAGAGGGGCTTGCGCTTTGGGAAAATAAGATTCCTTTTGAAGTGGTACCAGGAGTAACTTCTGCGACTGCAGGACTGGCATATGCAGGGATTCCAGTTACCCATCGTGGACTGGCGGGAGGTTTTCATATTGTAACAGCTCATAATCAAAGGGACGAATTGGCCGACATTGATTTTGCATCTATGGCGCATGGCAATGAAACCTGTATCTTTTTAATGGGATTAAGTAAGTTGGGAGAAATTGCAGAGAGGCTAATGGCAGCGGGGATGCCGAAAAATACAAAAGCAGCGGTCATTTCTTGTGCAACAACGTCAAGACAGAAAACATGCACCGGGACTTTGAAAAATATTGGATGTAACGTAAAGCGGGAAGCACTCGAGTCGCCGGCATT
>CATZVV010000114.1 GCA_958425285.1 uncultured Lachnoclostridium sp.
AATCCAGTACAAATGGTTTGTACTTTTTATGTCCTAAGGATAAGAATGCAATTTTGATATATGACAATTCCGCTGTACTGCGTGGAGAAATAAAGACTTTGGGTATTTCAAATGGACAGCCGGTTATTCAGGGAAGAGATTTTTTCTTTGCTGCTTCCAGAACGAAGCTGGTACGAATGAATCAGGTTGGTGAAATTACGGGGGTATATGCAATCGACGGATATTCGGGCTTTGAATCATTTGCCTATGATGGGTATGGGAATTTGTTCGTAGCAGCTGTAAAAAAGAAAGAAAAAAGTCTTTTACGTATTGACGTAAATACGGGAAAGGTTGCTAAAGTGCGTGATTTGGATCGGTCGTTAACATATCCAGACATTATGGTGCAATCAGATGGAAAGGTGCTTTTATATTGCAACCGGAATGGGCAGTATATTCAAATAAGTGGAGCAGCCGGAGAAGTTTCCAGAGTGACCGGAGTAAGCGGAACGGAAAAAGACTGGGAAAAAACAAAGTATCAGAAAAAAAAGCTGATCTCCATTGATGAGCAGACGGTACGTCAGCTGGCAGACGGACGCTGGGAGCAGAAATATAAAGAACATGTGATACTCATGGAAGGCGACAAAGTTTGTTTTGGTGAATATGGAAAAGACGGAAAAAATATTAAGTCATTTGAAACGGGATTTCCAATTGCCAGAGCTTTAAAAATGGATTTGAAAGAATATTGCTTTTATTAAGGTGAAGTTGTATAATAAAAGAAATATGATATAAAAACATCTTTAGGAGGGTATTATTTATGAAATTTTTTATTGACACTGCCAATGTTGATGATATCAAAAAGGCAAATGACATGGGGATTATCTGTGGAGTTACAACAAATCCATCCCTGATTGCAAAAGAAGGACGCGATTTTAATCAGGTAATTGCTGAAATCGCTTCAATTGTAGATGGTCCTATCAGTGGTGAAGTGAAAGCAACAACTGTTGATGCAGAAGGAATGATTGCAGAAGGAAGAGAAATTGCAAAGATTCACGAAAATATGGTTGTAAAAATTCCGATGACTGTTGAGGGATTAAAAGCAACAAAAGTGCTCGCATCCGAAGGAATCAAAGTAAATGTTACATTAATTTTTAGTGCAAATCAGGCACTTTTAGCTGCTAGAGCAGGTGCTGCCTTTGTATCTCCTTTCTTAGGACGTTTAGATGATATTTCACAGCCGGGTATTGACTTGATTCGTGATATTGCTGAAATGTTTGCGATTCATAATTTAGATGCTGAAATTATTGCAGCAAGTGTACGTAATCCAATTCACGTAACAGACTGTGCTTTGGCAGGTGCACAGATTGCAACGGTACCATACAGTGTACTTGAGCAAATGACAAAGCATCCGCTGACTGATCAGGGAATTGCTAAATTTCAAGCGGATTACAAAGCAGTATTCGGAGAATAATTAATAAGCAGATAAGTGCTTTGTAATCCGCTTGAGGATTTACAAAGCAATATTTGGAGAACAGTTAATAAATGAAATATAAAGGAGAATGGAAATGAATACATTAGAACTGAAAAAGACAGCTAATGAGATTCGTAAGGGTATTGTTACAGCTGTGCACAGTGCGAAATCCGGTCATCCGGGTGGTTCTCTCTCGGCAGCGGATATTTTTACTTATCTTTTCTTTGAAGAGTTAAATATAGATCCGGCAAATACGAAAAAAGCAGATCGCGACCGTTTTGTCCTTTCAAAAGGACATGTGGCACCAGGGTATTATTCTACACTGGCACATCGGGGATTTTTCCCGATTGAAGATTTGAAAACCTTAAGGCATGTTGGATCTTATTTACAGGGACACCCTGATATGAAGCATATTCCGGGAGTTGATATGTCCAGTGGCTCTTTGGGTCAGGGAATATCAGCAGCAGTAGGTATGGCTCTTTCTGCAAAATTGAGTAATGAAGACTATCGTGTATATACACTTCTTGGAGATGGTGAAATTCAGGAAGGACAGGTTTGGGAAGCAGCTATGTTTGCCGGACATAGAAAGTTGGATAATTTAGTTGTTATCGTAGATAATAACGGTCTGCAGATTGATGGTGCAGTGGAAGATGTATGTACACCTTATCCGATTGTGGACAAGTTTAAAGCATTTAATTTCAATGTTGTGGAAGCAGATGCTCATGATTTTGACAGCTTGAAAGCAGCATTTGATGCAGCAAAGGCATGCAAGGGTATGCCAACTGCCATTGTAGCAAAGAGCGTAAAAGGAAAAGGTGTTTCCTTTATGGAAAATCAGGCAGGCTGGCATGGTGCAGCTCCAAATGATGAGCAGTATGCAGTTGCAATGGCAGATTTAGAGAAAGTAGGTGAATCGCTATGACAGATTTTAGCAATGCAAAGAAAATAGCAACAAGAGAAAGTTATGGTAATGCACTTGCTGAATTCGGTGCAGAGTATGAAAACCTTGTTGTTTTGGATGCTGACCTTGCAGCAGCAACAAAAACCGGAGTGTTCAAAAAAGTATTTCCGGAAAGACATATTGACTGTGGTATTGCAGAGTGTAATATGATGGGTATTGCAGCAGGGCTTGCCGCTACAGGAAAAATTCCATTTGCCAGTTCATTCGCTATGTTTGCATCGGGACGGGCATTTGAGCAGGTTCGCAACTCAATTGGATATCCAAGATTAAATGTAAAGATTGGTGCGACACATGCAGGAATTTCTGTTGGTGAAGATGGTGCAACACACCAGTGTAATGAGGATTTGGCATTAATGCGTACGATTCCGGGTATGGTTGTTATGAATCCATCCGATGATATAGAGGCAAAGGCATGCGTAAAAGCTGCGTTGGATCATGAGGGACCGGTTTATATCCGCTTTGGACGTTTAGCAGTGCCTGTTATTAATGATACACCGGATTACAAATTTGAAATGGGTAAAGGTATTGTACTTCGAGAGGGAAAGGATGTAACAATTATTACATCAGGACTTCCGGTTTCTGAATGTTTGATTGCAGCAGATAAACTTGCAGAAGATGGTATTGAAGCAAAAGTAATTAATATTCATACAATTAAACCTTTAGATGAGGATTTAGTTATTGCAGCAGCAAAAGAAACAGGAAAAGTTGTAACCGTTGAGGAACATTCTGTAATTGGAGGACTTGGAAGTGCTGTTTGTGATACACTTTCTGAAAAGTGTCCTACAAAGGTAATGAAAATTGGTATTAACGATACATTTGGTGAGTCTGGTCCGGCTGTAGAGCTTGTTAAAAAATACGGATTAGATGCAGAGAGTATCTATGAAAAAGTAAAAGCATTTTGCTAATGGAATAAAAACTTTTGATATATGAAAAGATTCTTCCCCCGTCTGCTTCAGGCGGGGGAATGTTATAAAAATGGAACGAAGTGTTCTCGGAATAGAGGATTTAATGAAAACATATAAGGTGAAGCCGATTTGCGGCAGACTGGTATTTTGTGTTGAAGTACCGGGTTCAAAAAGTATAACAAACCGTGCGCTTTTGCTAGCTGCATTGGCACAGGGAAAGACAATACTAAGAGGAACATTATTTAGTGATGATTCGCGTGTATTTATTCAGGCATTAAAAGCAGTAGGGTATAAAATTGACGTCGATGAAGAAAAAGCAATCGTAACTGTAGAAGGCGGAACTATTTCTTTTGGAGAAAACAGAAAGGTTTATGTAGGGAGTGCCGGGACGGCAGCCCGGTTTCTGACTGCCATGCTTGCATTGTCCGGTAGTGAATTTGTGATGGAAGCTTCCAAACAGATGAAAAAACGTCCAATGAAACCACTTTTGACAGCTTTAGAACAGTTGGGAGTAACTTTTGAATATTTAGAAAATAAGTATGCTTTTCCATTTCGAATTTGTTCCTATCAGGACAATGAAAAAGAAGAAGTATTATTAAATATAGATGAAAGCAGTCAGTTTTTAAGTGCACTTTTGATGGCAGGCATTCATCGGAAACGTAATTTGCGTATTCGCCTGACCGGAAAACGTTCTGCAAAATCATATGTAGAAATTACAAAGAAAATGATGAAAAGCTTTGGCGTAGAAATACGGGTTTTGTCTGAGAATGAATATGAAATTCCAGTGGGACAGGATTATAAAGCAATGGATTATCAGATTGAGCCGGATGTTTCTGCCGCCTGTTATTTTTATGGCATCGCGGCACTGACAGGAGGAACAGGAACCGTTTTGCACGTCACTCCGGATTCGATGCAGGGAGATATTCAGTTTCTTTCTCTGCTTGAGCAGATGGGTTGTGAAGTCACATTTACAGATGGAAGTATCACATTGCAGGGGGCAGAGCCGGGTACGTTAAAAGGTGTAGAAGTAGATATGAGTGATTTTTCGGATCAGACAATGACATTAGCTGCAATGGCTCCATTTTTAAGGGGAAAGACGGTGATTCGGAACGTTGCACATATTCATGGACAGGAATCTGACCGTTTGAAGGCGATTGCTGAAAATCTAAAAAGGCTTGGCATAAAGGTAACAGAGTATGAAGATGGTTTGGAAATTATGCCGGGTATTGTAGAACCATGTTCAATACACACATATGAGGATCACCGTATGGCAATGGCATTTACATTAACAGGCTGTATGGCAGATGGAATTCAAATTGAAAATCCGGAATGTTGTAAAAAAACATTTGAAAATTTCTTTGAAGTTTATGAAAGTATTTTAGATTTGACAAACTGAAATGAAACATATAATATGATATGGTAAAAGCTGATGAAAGTAGTATGAATAATTGGCTCGATAGCCAATTATTCATACGGCTATTTGCTTCCGAGCGAAAGCAAATAGCTATGAGGGCAGAAGAAAAATCGCCTGTGCGAATTTTTCTTCGCCTCCTCGCGACAAGTCGCTCGGAAATGAAAGGTAGTATGAAATAACATGAAGACAATACTTGAAATTTGTAAAGATAAGCTGACAGCTGCGTTTCGGGCTGCCGGTTATGACGAAAAATATGCTATGATTTCTGTTTCAAACCGTCCCGATTTATGCCAGTACCAGTGCAATAGTGCAATGGCAGCAGCAAAAGAATATAAGAAAAAGCCGATTGATATAGCAAATGATGTGGTTGCACAACTGGAGCAGGATGCTTCTTTCGAGAAAGTTGATGCGGTGATGCCAGGTTTTATTAATCTGAATGTAAGTGGTGAATTACTGGTTCAGTTGGCAGACACCATGCGAAAAGAGGACAAGTTTGGCATTCATCCACCGGAAAAGGTAAAAACAATTGTTGTTGATTATGGCGGTCCTAATGTTGCAAAGGCATTGCATGTAGGTCATCTCCGACCGGCCATTATTGGAGAAAGTATCAAGCGGATTTCCCGTTATATGGGACATAAAGTGATTGGTGATGTACATCTGGGTGACTGGGGGCTTCAAATTGGACTGATTATTACAGAACTCCAAAAAAGACAGCCGGATTTAGTATATTTTGATACAGAATATAAAGGAGAGTATCCAAAAGAGGCACCTTTTACCATTTCTGACTTAGAAGAAATATATCCATGTGCAAGTGCTTATTCGAAAGAACATCCGGAATATATGCAAAAAGCACAGGATTTTACGGCAAAACTGCAGGAGGGAGATCCGGCATGCCGCAGCATTTGGCAGCATATACTGGATGTCTCCATTGCAGATTTAAAAAAGAATTATCAGAAATTAAATGTAGAATTTGATCTGTGGAAAAAGGAAAGTGACGTAGAAGAATACATTCCGGATATGGTAAAATATCTGAAGGAAAATGGGTATGCCCATATGAGTGAGGGGGCACTTGTTGTAGATGTAACGGAGGAAGGAGATAAAAAGGAATACCCTCCTTGTATCGTTGTAAAATCAAATGGAGCGACTCTCTATGCAACAACTGATCTTGCTACAATTGTAGAAAGAAGAAAGCTGTTTCATCCAGACGCCATTATTTATGTTGTGGATAAAAGACAGGAATTGCACTTTTTGCAGGTATTTCGTACCGCTAAAAAAGCAGAATTGATTGAAAAAGAGGTAGAACTTGCTTTTGTTGGTTTTGGTACAATGAACGGAAAGGATGGTAAGCCGTTTAAAACCCGTGATGGTGGCTTGCTTCGCTTAGAGGCATTGACAAAGGAAATTAATGAAGAAGTATACAGCAAGATGCAGGGAAGAGATTTCAGTGAAGAAGAGGCTAGAAAGATTTCGGAAATGGTAGGTCTTGCTGCAATTAAATATGGTGATTTGTCGAATCAGGCGGCCAAGGACTATATTTTTGATATTGAGCGCTTTGCATCTTTTGAAGGAAATACCGGACC
>CATZVV010000115.1 GCA_958425285.1 uncultured Lachnoclostridium sp.
TGCCGGAGAAACGGCAATTCAGAATGCAGCACTTATTCCAACGGTGGAAGAAGACTCCGCTGAACTCTATGTCATTCCTCCTCATACACTGTTTTATGAATATCCCCCTAAAATAGCTGAAGATGAAATCAAACCATTAAATGAACCCGGAGAAGTTGTTTTGAGCAGAGTTGTAATTCCTGAATTTGTAGTAGTCCACGATGGCCCGCCAAACGACTCCTCCGCCCAGGATTATTATGTCAGATACCGCGATTATATAAAAAATGTAGCTTCCAGCGAAATCTACGCTACCTGGCCGGAATCTACAATTCAAGCAAATGTCCTTGCCATTATGTCCTTTACACTGAATCGGGTTTATACTGAATGGTATCGGAACAAAGGCTTTGATTTTACCATAACAACTTCAACTGCCTATGATCATAAGTGGATACCAAACCGGAATATTTTTGAAAGTATCTCGAATGTTGTTGATGAAATATTCTCAAACTATCTGGCCCGCCCAAATGTATCTCAGCCAATTCTGACACAATACTGTGACGGAAAACGTGTTTCCTGTCCGAACTGGCTTTCCCAATGGGGAAGCAAATCCCTCGGAGATCAGGGGTACTCTGCGATTGAGATTATTCACAATTATTATGGAGATTCTATGTATATTGGAACAGCAGAAGCAATCTCAGGTGTCCCTTCTTCATGGCCCGGATACCTATTGGAACAAGGTTCCAGCGGTGACAAAATCCGTCAAATACAAAGTCAACTCAATGTTATATCAGATGCATACCCACTCATACCGAAAATTGCAGTGGACGGAATCTATGGTCCAAGAACTGCCGAGGCTGTAAGCACCTTTCAACGTGTCTTTAATCTTCCTCAAACCGGAACCGTTGACTTTACTACATGGTATAAAATATCTGAAATATATGTTGCAGTAAGCAGAATTGCAGAACTATACCCATAAAGGGAATCTTCCACACACTACGAAAGCTTTGATTGCAGAAGTCCCATAAGCCCGAAAAATCCTATGAAGTTGTTGCCAACCTCACAGGATTTTTCATTTTCTGATAATACATAAACCAACCGAAGAATTATACCTATCCTACAATTTTGTTTCTCTTTAGCAATACCAAAGGTAAATTTTGAATTTATGAAAGATATTCTAAAATCTCCCTCCAGTATTCGCACAAACGCTCAATATTGTATGCTGCGTTTGCAGGGCTTGTAGATGGAAGTCCTAAAATTGCTCTTCCATACTTTTCTTTATGGTACCTTTCATAAAGTTTTTTCGCTGTATTACCATTTGCAAAATCCTGTCTGATATCACATCCGCTAAAAATACGTTCCAAGTCAGCAGGTACTACATTTCGAATGCTGCTGTCGCTGGAACCAACAATATCACAGCTTTCCACGACATCCCATAAAGCCACCTTATGCTTAAGCAGCATTTTCTTTTTTTCTTCAATTGATATTGGAACTTCGCATTGAAAGAGACTTGCCAGAACTTTCCAAAACCGATTCTGCGGATGTCCGTAATAAAAATGACTTTCCCTCGATTTTACTGAAGGAAACGTTCCTAAAATTAAAATTTTTGATGTTTTATCAAAAACCGGTTCAAAATCCGTACTTATCATACTACCTCCAGCTATCGGGAAACAAGTATGGTTCCCGATTGTTTAGTGTATCAAATTCATACCCATCCTTCCTGATCATGTCAATAATATCCCCCAAAGCTAATGCTGTATTCTTGGTACTATTTGAATCATGCAATAATATAATAGGCTGACTATATTTTTTGTAATCCTTTCTCACATTTTTTATAATACCATTGCAGCTAATCCCATCATTAAGTGAATCTTCACCTGAAACATTCCAGTCAAAGCTTTTTATCTCCTGCTTTTTTAACTCCTGTGAAACATTTTTATAAAATGATTTCAAATATCCATTATTACTCCCCCACGGAAAGCGGTGGATATAAACATTATCTCCTGTTGTCAGATCAATCTTTTCTTTTGCTGCCTTAAAATCTTTAAAAAAACTGTCATACGAAGTATACAGGTCACATTTTTTGTGTGTATTGGTATGAATTCCAATCGCATGTCCCTCTTCTTTCTCACGGGTCACAATTGATTCCCTTCCTCTGGTAATCTCCTCACCGACAAGAAAAAATGTTGCCTTCACCTCTTTTTCCTTTAATGTATCTAATACAAGGGTTGTCACTTCACTAGGTCCATCATCAAATGTTAAATACGCTACTTTTTTCTTTTCTGACTGTTCAAGATTTTCCTCCTGCACTTTAGAAAGGATACTCACTGTAGGAATATATCTTGTTTTCCTTGAACTTTGGTTTTGTTTTCCAAAATTCATCCTTCCTGCATACAAAATTAGTACACCTACAAAACAGATACACACTATGTAGAAGATTTTTTTCACGCTCGTTCACTTCTTCCGATACTGCCTTATAACATTCTATGAGCCTTGATTAAATTTGACACATCGGTAATAACAAATCCGAAATTGTATCCCGTTCTCTTTCCAGCTATCCTTTACCTGTTCTAATACCCAGTCCTTTTCTAGGTCTAAATTGGGGAACCATGTATCTGCCTGTGCCTCTCCATCTATTTTTGTAATACAGGCACTAGAAGCTTTTTTCAAAAAGTTTTGATATACACTTTCTCCCCCAATAACAAAGGCAATTTCTATATGCATCCTTTTGAGAAGTTCTATACACTCATCTATTCCGCTCACTGTATATATACCCTTTTTCTCTAATGATTCTCGCTTACTTCTTGTTAAAACAATATTAAGTCTTCCAGGCAACGGATTGCCGTCTGGAAGACTTTCCATTGTCTTTCTTCCCATAATAACAGCATGACCAATGGTTTTCTCCTTAAAATGGGCCATATCATATCGACTATAAAAAAGGAGACCGCCTTGAAAGCCAATCCCCCAATTCTTATCTACTGCGGCAATTAATTGTATTTCCATTGTTCACTCTAACCTCCTTCTCAGCATATCACAATAACCCTCCCACAAATTCATGCGGAATAGATGCTTTTACATAAACTCCATCATCCCGGTATTCCTCTTCCAGCAACTGTCCGTATTTACGAATAACCTGTATCTTTCCTGTCTCGGTATAAGAAAATGTTTTTTCAAAAGTAACAAAACCAGCATTTAGTATTTCTTCCAATGTGGCAAGTAATTCTTCCAAGCCAACTCTTTCTTTCGCTGAAATTTTTATACTTCGGTCACTGTTTCCATCTTTAAAAAAATCATTTTTCTCATAACCGATCTGATCCATTTTGTTAAAAACGGTAATAATTGGCTTTTCCTCAACACCAAGATGCTTCAAGGTCTTATATACAACTTCCATATGGTGCTCATAATTCGGGTTTGACGCATCAACTACATGTAAAATAGCATCCGCATATTTTGCTTCCTCCAATGTACTCCGAAACGCATCAATCAGATGATGAGGCAGTTTATTAATAAAGCCTACGGTATCTGTAAATAAAACCTCTTGTCCATTCTCCATTTTAAAACTCCTGGTCGTGGGATCAAGTGTTGCAAACAGCTTATCCTCCTGCAGAACACCTGCATCTGTGAGTGTATTTAACAAGGTTGATTTTCCAGCATTTGTGTATCCTACAATAGCAACTACCTTCGTTACATTCTGACTGCGCTGTTTTCGTAGTACTTCACGCGCACGCACGACATCTTTTACCTCTTTGTATAAAAAAGTCATACGGTCTTTAATTAAACGTCGGTCCAATTCAAGTTTTTTCTCACCGGGACCCTTATTGCCAATCCCAAGCCCGGAGCTCTGACCTCCCATTCTCGAAAGTGATCTGCCAAGACCAATCAACCGGGAGGAACGATACCTGAGTTGGGCAAGTTCAACCTGAATTTTTCCTTCCTTAGTACTTGCCCGATCCGCAAATATATCCAAAATCAATACGGTGCGATCAATGATTTTAGTCTCCAGCATCTCTTCCAGATTCCCTAGCTGGGCAGGCGATAGCTCATCGTCACTAATTACCGTATCTGCCTGCACATTTCGTATCATTTCTCTTAATTCTTCAATTTTACCTTTACCGATATATGTTGCAGGATGAATTTTTTCTCTGTTTTGAATCAATCGACCTACAACCTCCGCTCCTGCTGTATCTGCCAATTCCTGCAATTCATTCAGACTTTTTTCTACATCATTTTCATCCCCGCAGTCTACTGCAACTAGTACAACCCTTTCCTTTCGGGCTGCGGTGTCAAAAGTCTCTGACACATTTTCACCTCCTCTGCATTACGCCAATGGTGTCGGTGAAGGTTCTGAAGATGGCTTTACTATCTCTTTCTTTCCTGAAATTTGCTCCTTCAAATATTTTTTCTCCATTTCAAAACGCTCATCCTCTGGATAAACTTTTGAATACTCCTTCGCCAACTTATATGCCTCTTTATATTTTTTTAATTTTTCGTAAGCAATAATCTGATTGTATCTTACTGCCTGTAGTTCTATATCATCAGCATCCATCTGAACACACTGTTCAATCCATTCCAATGCCTTTTTATACTGTCTCTTCTCCAGATAGCATCTTCCTATCGTACTGCATACTGTCAGGTTTCCCGAATCTCCACTTTTGTCTAAATATGTTTCAAAGTAGGAAATCGCCTCATCATAATTATTTCGTGAAACCTGTATCTGACCAAGCAAGTTAAATGCTTCATTATAAGACTCAGCAGCCTCCATCAATTCTTCTTCCGCACCTTCATAATTACCATCATAAAACTGAAGTTTTGCAAACATATAACGCTCTTCCGCTGTCTCCGGCGTTAAATTGAGACCTTCCTGCAAAATTTCTTTTGCTTCTTCATCCTTTTTAAGATCTACCGCTGTACGATATTTCCCAACAATTGCCGACAACTGGTCTGGTTCGATTTCAAGCACCCTTTCATAAGCTTCATATGCCTGTTCTACATCGCCGGTTGCATCATTCAATGCACCCAAATACAAATAACACTCCAGATTCAAATCAGCCAATTCGCTGTATGAAATTGCTCTGTTTAAAGCTTCCTCTGCCTTATCAAATTCTTTATTGTAATAAAGGGCAACCCCAAGCCCACGCCAACTTCTCTTTTCATTTTCTGCAGAATCACTGCATGCAAGTGCCTTTTGAAAATTACTTACAGCCTCCTCATATTGATGCAGCTGAACCTGCGTCATTCCATAACTGATGAAATACTCTGCTTGATCATCCTGCTTTAAAATTGCTGCCTCAAAGCTTTTGCTAGCAGATTCATAATTGCCACTCTTCATAGCCGCTACTCCTGCTTCATAATCCTCTTTTCCTGAATTTCCACATCCATATAACGACAGGATAGCTGTGAAAACTGCTGTAAATAAAAGCATGTACTTTTTCATGTTTTCCTCCAATGGTATATTGATAATATGATTCTCCCCAATATGCAAACATCATTTGACGAAAAATCAAAATATATCTATACATTATACGATATTGTAAGGAAAAAAACAAGTTTTCTTGACTTATTGCTCCGGATTATAAACGGTAACTTCGCTATTTTTTCGCTTTAGGAATTTTGTCAAAATTATAATGACTACTAAATCACTTACTCCACTAAATAAAAGTCCAACACCCAGTGCTGTAATCAGACTTGCATATGTTTCAAACACCGGATTCCAAAGCAAAAAAATACCGACTGCAAGATTCATAAATGCCAGCAATAAAATAGATGCCCATTTAGGATATTCTGACTTGCGAAGGAAGTACGAATTCTGTGTTTTTACCGTCCCGTCATACACAATAAGAAAGGCAAGAATATATGGTACTACCTGTACAAACTGCTCCGATTTAATCGCTAAGAAAACTGCCCCGATAACCAAAAGCAATGCTGTGCTCATTTCATTACCTACCCTTTCCTCCTGCTTCTCTTTAAAAAAACGTACTAAAAAAATAGCAGCTATTGCACACAGGCAAACCGCTAAACTAAGACATATACTTTGGGAAGTTAGTTCCGGTCTCAAAATAAATAATGTTCCGAACAAACACATTAAAACTGCAATTACAATTGCATTTACTTTCTTTAACAACTTCATCGGAATCCCTCCTGATTTTTCTTCGTCAAATACGCAAATTTTTGTGCCCGCACATATTTGCGTGCTTGACTGTTCTTCTGTGTAAACCTCATGCTTCGCATGAACAGCATTCACTTCGGGCATTGCCCTTCGTTCATGCTGACCGTTCGTCAAATACGCAAATTTTTGTGCCCGCACATATTTGCGTGCTTGACTGTTCT
>CATZVV010000116.1 GCA_958425285.1 uncultured Lachnoclostridium sp.
TGAGAACTGTTCTTCATTTTCATCCAGCCATTGCACCAATTAAAATTGGTGTTCTGCCACTTTCTAAAAAATTAAATGAGGGTGCAGAAAAAGTATTTGCTGAATTGAGTAAAAACTACAATTGTGAATATGATGACCGCGGAAATATTGGTAAGCGTTATCGCAGACAGGATGAGATTGGTACACCGTATTGTGTTACCTATGACTTTGAATCAGAAGAGGACGGAATGGTAACTGTTCGTGACCGTGACACAATGGAGCAGGAGCGCATTAAGATTTCCGAATTAAAGGCTTACTTTGAAGAAAAATTTGATTTTTAATCAGGTATACGATACGATTGTCAGGCATGTACGAAAGGTTTTTTGTGCATGCCTTTTTAAACGGATAGAATCCGGATGTCAAAAAGAACAGGTGAAAGGAGAAATATGAGTTACATTTATCGAGCAGCAACAGACTTAGATTTTGGTGGTAACTACCAACATGGGGTTCTGGAGTTGACATCAAAAGAACTCATTATATACAAGCAAAGCACTGATCGTGCAGAAAGCTTTGAGTTAGGCGGTTACGGTGAGAACATGGAAACCCTGAAAACGCTGGAGTCTGCAGAGTGGAATATTATGAAATGTATCCCATTGTCAAATATCCTGGAATTAGAGGTTCAGATTTTGCCAAACGGAGGAATTCTTCTGGCTAAGAGAAGAAATCAGGAGGAACTTCTGGCAACTTTTACAAATACGGCAATTGGTGAGGTTAAGCATCTTATAAAGCTATTTAAAAAGATTCGTGATGGAGAGGAAATATTAGCAGAAGATACGGAACCAAAGCACAGGGAGATTTGTTGTCCGAAGTGTCATACGAGGTATCCCGATCCAGAGCGAAAAATATGTCCGAAATGTATGAATACGAAGTCTGCCTTTTCCAGAACACTGCTTTATTTCAAACCTTATACCGGGAAGATTGTTATTATGCTGATTTGCTATGTCGGAACTGCACTGTTAAATCTAGTGTGGCCGTACTTAAATGGGACAATTTTATATGATCAGGTTTTAGGAAAAAATGAAGCATTTCTTAAATTTTTTCATTTGCGGGCGGGAAGGTATATCACTCTGCTTGGTATTGTTGTAATTATGATGGCGCTGACGAAGTTAATGATTCAGCTTCTGGGAATGTTACAGGGGTATTTCACTGCGCGGATTGTTCCTTCTGTTTTACGGGATATTAAGGGAACAGTATTTCAGAATATGGGTAAACTCTCAGTGGGGTTCTACAATAGTAGGCAAACAGGAAGTCTTATGACAAGGGTTCTGGATGATTCTGAGCGAGTTGCCAGTTTCTTTATTGATGGACTTCCCTATTTTTTTATTAATTTATTCAGTATTATTACTATGTGTATCGTAATGTTTTCTATAAATGTACGATTAGCAGTTATGTCTGTTATTTTGCTGCCGTTGTTGTCTGTGATTAGTATTAAAATGCTACCGCGCCTTTGGCATAAGTATGGAAAGCGGCATCGGGCTGCCAGAAGTATGAATGCTGCAGTAAATGATAATCTGGTGGGGGCAAGGGTAGTAAAAGCATTTGGGCAGGAGGAAAATGAAGTTACAAGATTCCAAAAGTATAATAATCGGGTCAAACAATCGGAATTGGAATTAGTTGCATATGATAATCGATACAAAGCTTTGTATACAACAGTAGAAAACATTTCTACATTTATTGTTTGGGGTGTAGGATCTGTACTTGTACTGGGTGATACAGCAATGCCTCTTGGTATGCTGATTACTTTTGTTGGGTACGTGGCACAGCTCAAAGATCCATTGGATTTTATGTCCGGTATTTTCAGACAATGGACAGAAAGTATGAATAGTGCAGCTCGGATTTTTGAAATTATTGATTCCATTCCGGACATTCAGGATGCAGAAAATGCCGTGTTTCTATCCTCCATTCAGGGGGAGATTGAGTTATCCCATGTAACTTTTGGATATGAACCGCATAAACCGGTTCTACAAGATGTAAGTTTTCATATAAAACCTGGTGAGATGCTTGGAATTGTGGGACGTTCCGGAGCAGGAAAGTCTACACTGGTAAATCTGATTGCCAGACTCTATGATGTCTGGGAAGGGGAAATTTTTATTGATGGTATAAATATTAAACAAATATCTTTGCAGGACCTTCATCGTCATATTGCGATGGTGTCTCAGGAAACGTACATATTTATGGGTACAGTAGCAGAAAACATTGCATATGCGAAAAAAAATGCAACAAGAGAAGAGATACTTTATGCAGCTAAAATGGCCAGTGCACATGATTTTATTATGGAAATGCCGGATGGATATGATACTGTCATTGGTTCTTCTGGTCGAGATTTATCCGGTGGACAGAGACAGCGGATATCGATTGCAAGGGCAATTTTAGCAAATCCTAAAATATTAATTTTGGATGAAGCCACGGCAGCTGTTGATACAGAGACCGAGGCTGCTATTCAACGGTCAATTGACAGGCTTATAGAGGGGCGTACAACACTTTCAATTGCACATCGGCTTTCTACCTTAAGAAATGCAGATTATGTAGTTGTTATTGATGAGGGAAGGGTATCAGAGGCAGGTACACACCAGCAGCTGCTTGAGAAAAAAGGAACATACTTTAAATTAATGGAATTGCAGACAAAGGCACTGGTACTTCGGGGCATTGAATAGACAGTCGAAGCTGTATTTTGGAATGGAGGACGATTATGGATATGAAGCAAATGGAACAACTTGTTGAAGAAGAAATGAAAAAGCAATCACAGGATATATTAGAAATTCGTTATCTGAATCGGGATAATGCTGTATTTAAGCAAACAGAGGGGGGCTTTATTTCACTTGATTTTAATGGGAAACATTATGAACGTGTGGGAATATTCCATAGTTTCCCATTTACCTCACCAGAAGAATTTATATCTGTTCGGGAGCCGGATGAACGTCAGCGTGAAATTGGTATGATACGTAGTCTGAGTGAGGAGTTAGAGGGAGAACAGGCTGAGGCATTACGAAGACAGCTTGCCATGCGCTATTTTATACCTAAGATTAAAAAGATTTATCAAATTAAAGAAGAGTATGGATATGCGTATTTTGATGTAAATACCGATTTTGGAAAATGTAAATTTGTAATTCAGATGAATGGGGGCGGTGTTGTATCCTTATCAGAGACTAAAGTTTTAATAACGGATTTGGATGGGAATCGCTTTGAAATTCCGGATCTTACGAAATTGTCTGGAAAAGAGTTGCAAAAGCTGGATTTGTTTATATAAGTATTTACAGGTGATAAGTGCGGAAATGGAGGAAAACTTGAATTTAGTATGTAAAATTCCGGAAGAATATTGTAAAAGTCTTCAAATTTGTCAAAAAGATATTTGGTATTCAAGTCGATATGATTTGACAGAACAAAATGAGTTTTTTGATAGAGGGTATATTATTGTTACAAGAGATGAAATAATGGTGACAGAGGGAAAAACAGTAATGATCCGGGAACAATTAAAGGGCATTGAAGATGTCAGACACCAGGTATTGGTAGGAAATGGAATTCTTATACTAAAAAAGAATGGAGAAGAGAAGGTGATTGCCCGTTTTTCAATGAAGTATCTGACTGCAGTGTCCTATCTTGCAACTGGTGCAAAGTGGCTTTCAGAAGGATATGAAGAAAAGGTAATAAGTTCGGAAACAGAGCGGATTTGCAGTCGCTGCGGGCGAGGGCTCCGTACAACACATTGTCTGAATTGTGATGGTAAATGGACATCGGTGAAGCGTTTTTTAGAACTGTGCGGAAGTTTCAGAAAGCGTCTTGTTTTTGTATCTATATGTATGATACTGGCATCGCTTATTAATTTGGTAATACCTAAGATACAGCAGGAGTTTATTGATCAGTCTTTGTTAAATCGAACAGGGAGTGGCAAGGATGTTACCATCTTTATATTTCAGATGTTTTTCTTCTTGATGATATTATTAGGGGTTAACCTATTACGAAACTGGTGGTGTGCCACTTTGGGAGCAGGCATTAGTATGGAATTGAGAAGTAAAATGTATGAAAAAATCCAGAATTTAGCACTTTCTTTTATTCACAAAAGAAAGCCGGGGGATATCATGAACCGGGTAATTAACGATACTTCTCACATTCGGATGTTTATGGAAAATATATTCAGTAATATGATTTCAACTCTTATTGTAATGATTGGCGCATTTGCAGCTATGCTCATTATGAGCCCGATAATAACTCTTTGTTCCACATTGCTGATTGTGGCAGTATTTCTCCTTCATTATACATTTCGTCGTCGCAGCCGGCGGCTGTTTCGTGTATTAAGACACAAAGAAGATAATATGCATTCGGCGTTGCAGGATATTATATCAGGGATTCGTGTTGTAAAAGTCTTTGGTATGGAAAAAGAAGAAGCAGAGAAATTTGAATACAATATAGGAAATTATGCAAAGGCACAGACAGAGGCAGAGAGTTTTTGGGCAATTTTTTTCCCTATTCTTACATTTATTATGGGAATAGGAGTATATTTGGCTGCTTATTTTGGAGGATTGGATGTATTGAATGGCAGGATGACGGTAGGGCAGCTGATGCAGTTTATCACATATACAGGAATTTTATATGGACCTCTTGGCTGGTTAAACCGTTTACCTATGATGTTACGGCGTATGGTAACTTCACTGGAACGAATCTATGATGTTTTTGATGAGATTCCGGATGTAGAGGATTGCGAGGTACCCATTCGTCATGACGTAAAGGGTATGCTTTCATTAAATAATATTACTTTTGGATATGAGAGTTATGCTCCAATTTTGGAAAATGTGTCATTAGAAGTAAAAGAGGGAGAGATGATAGGTCTTGTTGGTCCCTCTGGAGCTGGAAAATCGACGTTAATCAATTTGATTATGCGTTTATATGATGTAAACCGGGGAACAATAACAGTAGATGGTATTGATATTCTAAGGTTACAAAAGGGGTATTTTCATTCACAGATTGGTGTTGTTTTACAGGAGACATTTTTGTTTTCGGATACAATTTTAAATAATCTACGGTTTGCAAAGCCAGAGGCATCTCTGGAAGAAATTGTGCAGGCTGCTAAGGCAGCGAATGCTCATGATTTTATTGTAAAAGCGCCAGATGGTTATAATACTTATGTAGGAGAGCATGGCTATAATATTTCCGGTGGTCAGAGACAGCGTATTGCAATTGCCAGAGCTATTTTAACAAATCCGAGGATATTGATTCTCGATGAGGCAACATCGGCACTTGATACGGAAAGTGAGTATTTGATTCAACAGGCATTGGAACGGCTGCAAGCTGGAAGAACCACCTTTGCCATTGCCCATCGTTTGTCTACATTACGAAAGGCAGACCGTCTTGTAGTAATAGATGGACATCGGATTGCAGAAATTGGCACTCACAATGAACTGTTAAAAAAAGGCGGAATATATGAACATTTGGTAAAAGCCCAGTTATCCATGCAAAAAATGAAGTAGGTAATTGAAATACTAATAATAGTGAATATAAAGTGCGGACACAAAGCGAAGCCCTATTGTTATCATAGAAGAAAACAAAGGTGGTGCTTACGTTGGACGAAAGATATAGTAAAAAAGCAGTGGGAAGGCGATTAAAAGAATTTCGGTTAAACTTAAATTTAACGCAGAAAGAATTTGCCGAGAAAATGCATTGGGCGGAGAACACATATCGGAAGATAGAAACAGGGGTCGCGCTTCTTACATCAGATAAGGCGCAGGCATTACATGAGGAATATCGGGTAGATATTACCTATCTTTTAACGGGTGAGAGACAGAAGCCAGAAAATTTATTGCAGGAAGTATGGGTTACATCCTCAACGGAGGAAAACAAAGCCATGTTGATTCATTTGTTGGAGTATTGGATTGCAATGCTAAATAAGTGATATTCTGCAAAGGACAATCTTGAGTCGTCAGTTAAAGGAGTACACATGAAGAAGAGAGTTTTAATATTAGAAGATTTAGAGATTGCAAGAGAAAACTTGGTAAATATTGTACAATCTTGTATGGATGACATTATTGTTCATGATTTTTCAAATGTCGGTGAAGCATATGAATGTGCAATGGAACATAAGATTGATTTGTTTCTTGTAGATATCATTTTGAAACCGGATGATTCAAATGACTTTTCTGGAATATCCTTTGCTCAAAATATTCGTTCTTGTGAGCGCTATCTTTCCGCAGAAATCGTATTCATAACAACTTTGGCTGGGCTTGAAGCA
>CATZVV010000117.1 GCA_958425285.1 uncultured Lachnoclostridium sp.
CACCATTTACCGGCGGATTTGTCGGATATTTTGCATATGCAATGATTGCGCATGAAGAAAAAAAACTTTCCATTAAGCGTGGTGAATTTAATGATTATGATTTAATGCTCTTTGATAAAGTCATAGCATATGATCACCTCAAACAAAAAATTTCAGTTGTGGTTAACATGAAAACTGATCAAATTATGGAAAACTATGGAAAAGCTGTGAGTGATATTGAATCAATTATTCGGCTAATACAAGATGAAACACCGCTTTCCAAAGAAAAAAAAGGACATAACGTAAACTTTAAATGTAATGTAAGTGAAGCAGAATATGCTGAAATTGTTGAAAAAACAAAGGAATACATTAAAGATGGTGATATTTTTCAGGCCGTTATATCCAGACGTTTTGTAAGTGATTATGAAGGAAGCCTCATCAATCCTTATCGAGTACTTCGGACGACAAACCCTTCGCCATATATGGTTTATATGAATATAGATGGAGAAGAAATTATGAGTACTTCACCAGAGACATTAGTGCGACTTCAAAATGGGAGATTATGTACATTCCCTGTAGCAGGCTCCAGACCGAGAGGGAAAGATGACGCAGAAGATGAAGTGCTTATCAAAGACTTACTAAGCGACGAGAAAGAGCTTTCCGAACACAATATGCTTGTTGATTTAGGACGAAATGATTTGGGTCGTATTTCTAAATTTTCATCTGTAGAAGTTACAAAATACAAGATGATACATAAGTATTCCAAAATTATGCACATATGTTCTCAGGTAGAAAGTGATATACGTGAAGATCAAGATGCGTTAGATGCCATTAAAGCTGTATTGCCCGCTGGAACACTTTCAGGAGCACCCAAAATAAGAGCCTGTGAAATTATTGATGAATTAGAAAGCGAGCCACGCGGAATTTATGGCGGAGCGCTTGGATATTTAGATTTCAGCGGAAACCTGGATACATGCATTGCAATTCGAATGGCTGTTAAGAAGAATAATAAAGTATATGTACAGGCAGGAGGGGGAATTGTAGCCGACAGCCAGCCTCATTTAGAATATGAAGAATCCGGAAATAAAGCAAAAGCAGTAATGCTGGCAATTGAGCATGCACAGGAGGTGGAAGTATGATTTTACTCATCGACAATTATGACAGTTTTTCTTATAATCTGGTACAACTATTTGGTGAACTCAATCCAGACATAAAAGTAATACGAAATGATGATTTAAATGTAGAAGAAATACGAAACCTAAAACCTTCTCATGTTGTATTATCTCCAGGGCCTGGTTATCCAAAAGATGCAGGTATTTGTGAAGATGTTGTACGTGAACTTCAGGGAGAGATTCCGATTCTTGGTGTATGCCTTGGACATCAGGGAATCTGTGAAGTATATGGAGCTACAATTTCTCATGCCAAGAAATTAATGCATGGCAAAATGAGCATTGTTGACATTGATAATTCTAATCCAATTTTTGAAGGACTTTCAAACAAAATAGAAGTGGCAAGGTATCATTCTCTTGTTGCAAATGAAGATACTATTCCAAATGAATTAAAAATTATTTCAAGGGCTGAAAACGGCGAGATTATGGCAGTTTGTCACAAAAAATATCCGGTTTACGGATTACAATTTCATCCGGAATCTATTTTAACTCCATGCGGAAAAACAATAATAAGTAATTTTTTAAAATTAAAATGAAAGTGAGGAATTCATTATGATTCAGGAAGCATTGCATCAGGCAATTAACAGGAAAAATCTAGACTTTAATACAGCGGCAGCAGTCATGGAGGAAATGATGAGAGGCGAAGCAACACAGGCTCAAATGGCAGCCTATTTAACAGCGCTTCGCATGAAAGGAGAAACAATTGAGGAAATTACGGCTTCAGCGACTGTAATGCGTAAAATGGCAGCTAAAATTAATCCTCCCTTTGCTGTAATGGATATTGTCGGCACAGGCGGCGACGAAGTGGGAACTTTTAATATTTCAACCACATCAGCCTTTGTTATTGCCGCAGCAGGAATTCCGGTAGCCAAACACGGAAACCGAAGTGTTTCAAGCAAAAGCGGAGCAGCTGATGTGTTGGAACAGCTTGGAGCCAACTTAAATATTACACTGGAACAAACGGAACAAATATTAGAACGTACTAATATGTGTTTTTTATACGCACCCGCACACCATGCATCTATGAAAAATGTAGCACCTGTTCGCAGCGAAATGAAGGAACGTACACTATTTAATATTCTTGGTCCATTGGCTAATCCGGCGCAGGCTACGATGCAGTTATTAGGTGTTTACAGCATGGATTTAGTAG
This sequence comes from uncultured Lachnoclostridium sp., assembly GCA_958425285.1. Classification (GTDB taxonomy): domain Bacteria; phylum Bacillota; class Clostridia; order Lachnospirales; family Lachnospiraceae; genus UBA933. The sequence continues at coordinate 2,299 of CATZVV010000117.1, forward strand.
AACCTCTTGCAAAAGTGCTGAGTAATCTTGGAGTAACAAGAGGTTTGGTTGTATATGGAAGCGATGGTTTAGATGAAATTACACTGACAGGCTCCACACACATTTGTGAAATACGCGAAGGAAAAATTGTAAAATATGATATTACCCCAGAGCAATTCGGTTTTAAATGTTGTAAGCTTTCCGAACTAACAGGAGGTACACCGGAAGAAAATGCAAAAATTACAATTGATATTCTAAGCGGTAAATTAAATGGTCCCAAAAAGGATATTGTTGTCCTAAACTCAGCACTTGCTATTTACCTTGGTACGGATAATACTTCAATGGAAGACTGTGTAAAAACAGCTTCAGGACTGATTGACTCTGGAAAAGCATATGAAAAGTTAAAGGAATTTCAAAAAATTAATCAAGAAATATAAAAGAGATTAGAAGTGAGGTTTTTATGATATTAGATACAATTGCTGCATCTACAAAAAAGCGTGTTGAACAGGCAAAACGACTCGTTTCAGCCGAGCAAATCCAATCCATGGCAAATTCGATGCCAAAAGGTACTTTTGCATTTGAAGCCGCTCTAAAGAAAAAGCAGATTTCCTTTATTTGTGAAATAAAAAAAGCTTCTCCCAGCAAGGGAATTATTGCAGAAAATTTTCCATATACAGAAATCGCAAAAGAGTATGAAGAAGCCGGAGCGGATGCCATTTCTGTATTAACGGAACCGGAATTTTTTAAAGGAAGGAACTCTTATCTAAAAGAGATTTCCAATACAGTACAAATTCCACTTTTAAGAAAAGATTTTACAATTGATCCTTATCAGATTTATGAATCAAAAACAATTGGCGCCAGTGCTGTACTCTTAATCTGTGCACTGTTGGATACCGCTACACTTCAAAAATACATTTCCATCTGTGATACCCTTGGACTTTCTGCACTGGTTGAGGCACATGATAGAATGGAAATTGAATCTGCAATTGCTGCCGGAGCCAGAATAATCGGTGTTAATAACCGAAATTTAAAAACATTTGAAGTAGATATTAATAACGGTATCCGTTTGCGCGGCTATGTACCAGATAACATAAAATTTGTAGCGGAGAGCGGCATTCGTACAAGAGAGGATATAAAAATTCTCGAGCAGGGAAATGTAGATGCCGTACTGATTGGAGAAACTTTTATGCGAAGTTCAGACAAAAGAGGGACATTAAATCAATTGAAAGGAATTCAGCCTGTATGAAACGCATAAAAATCTGTGGAATACGTACAAAAAATGATATTCTGGCTGTAAATGAATATGTACCGGACTATATCGGGTTTATTTTTGTCCCCTCCAGTAAACGTTATATTACACCGGAAGTGGCTGAAGAATTAAAACGAACGTTATCACCTGATATTCAGGTTTGCGGTGTATTTGTAAATGAAAATCCGGACAAAATCATTGCAATTGCACAAAAAGGAATCATTGACTATGTGCAATTGCACGGAGATGAATCAATCGAGTTTATTACTTATTTAAAACAAAGAATTCCACATCCAATTATAAAAGCGGTTCGCGTAAGAAATAAACAAAGTATTTTAGAAGCAGACTGTCTGCCTTGCGATTATCTGCTTTTTGATACATATCAAAAGGATGCATATGGTGGAACCGGTAAAAATTTTTCATGGGATTTGATACCGGAAAAAATAAACCATCCTTATTTTTTAGCAGGTGGATTAAATGAGACGAATATTAATACTGCCTTAAAAATTCCATGCTTCGCTTATGATATAAGCGGTGGAGTAGAAACTAACGGAAAAAAAGATTCAAGTAAAATATGTAATATAATAAAACAAATACGAAAGGAAGCAAAATTATGTCAAAAGGAAGATTTGGGAAACATGGCGGACAATTCGTACCGGAAACATTGATGAATGCTGTAAATGAACTTGAAACAGCTTATGAATACTATAAAAATGATACTCAATTTCAGGAAGAATTGCAATTTTTATTAAATGAATATGCAGGACGTCCATCAAATTTGTATTATGCAGACAGAATGACAAAGGATCTCGGCGGAGCAAAAATATATTTGAAAAGAGAAGATTTAAATCATACAGGTTCTCATAAAATAAACAACGTGCTTGGTCAGGTATTATTAGCAAAAAAAATGGGAAAAACCAGAATTATTGCAGAGACTGGTGCAGGACAGCATGGAGTTGCAACTGCAACTGCAGCTGCGTTGATGGATATGGAATGCGAAATTTATATGGGAAAAGAAGATACCGACAGGCAGGCACTAAATGTTTTCCGAATGGAGCTTTTAGGTGCAAAAGTACATTCTGTTACTTCTGGAACAATGACATTAAAAGATGCCGTAAATGAAACCTTGCGTGAATGGACAAACCGGGTAGAAGATACTCATTATGTAATTGGTTCTGTGATGGGACCACATCCGTTCCCTACGATTGTACGGGATTTTCAGAGTGTTATCGGTAAAGAAGTCAAACAGCAGATTATGGAAAAGGAGGGGAAACTTCCAGATGCAGTTTTAGCCTGCGTTGGAGGCGGCAGTAATGCGATGGGGCTTTTCTATGATTTTATTCAAGATAAAGATGTCCGCCTAATTGGATGTGAAGCAGCAGGGCGTGGTGTTGATACAAAAGAGACGGCAGCGACAATTGCAACGGGAAGCGTTGGAATTTTTCATGGAATGAAATCTTATTTCTGTCAGGATGAATATGGACAAATAGCCCCTGTTTATTCTATTTCTGCTGGGTTAGATTATCCGGGTATTGGTCCGGAACATGCTTATCTTAACGATGAAGGCAGAGCGGAATATGTACCAGTAACAGATGAGGAAGCAATTCAAGCATTTGAATATCTGTCCCGTATTGAGGGTATTATTCCTGCCATTGAGAGTGCTCATGCCATTGCATATGCAAGAAAACTGGCTCCTCAAATGTCAAAAGATCAAATTATTGTTGTTAATATATCCGGTCGTGGTGATAAAGATGTTGCAGCAATTGCACGTTACAAGGGGGTTGATATACATGAGTAAAACAAGAAATGCTTTTAAACAAGGGAAAGCTTTTATTCCATTTCTTACAGCTGGAGATCCAGACTTAGATACTACATTAAAACTTTTAGAATGTATGACTGAAAATGGGGCGGATTTAATTGAAATTGGCATTCCATTTTCAGATCCGGTTTCTGAAGGAATTGTTATACAGAAAGCAGATGAACGTGCTCTTAACTCAGGGACGACAACTGATAAAATATTTTTAATGGTAGAACAATTTCGTCAAAATCATTCAATTCCACTTGCATTCATGACGTATATTAATCCTATTTTTGTTTACGGAGTTGAACATTTTGCCAAACGATGTTCGGAATTAGATATTGATGCTATTATTGTTCCCGATATTCCTTTTGAGGAAAAAGAAGAGATTCACAGTGCATTTTATGCTTATGGAATAGATGTAATTTCATTAATTGCACCAACTTCAAAAGATCGTATTCAGAAAATTGCAAAAGAAGCAGAAGGTTTCGTATATTGTGTTTCTTCCATGGGAGTTACCGGCGTCCGCAGTACAATCAATAAAGATGTAGGCAAAATGATAAAAGAAGTCAAAAAGGTAAATGAAATACCTTGTGCGATTGGTTTTGGAATTTCTACTCCTGCGCAGGCAAAAGAAATGGCAGAACTTTCTGACGGTGTTATTGTAGGAAGTGCAATTGTACGTATTATTGAAAAGTATGGTACAGACTCCGTTCCCCATGTTGCAAAATATGTAAAAGAAATGAAAGAAGCGATTCTTTAAGATGCGGTATGCCGCGCCATGCTCGTATACTATGCCATGCATGCATGGTAAGTATGCATGCAGCCCTAATTTGAAAGTACATCAAATTAGGGCTGTAGGGCATACGCCCTATAGTAAAAAATATATTCACTGTACTTTGTGAGCAAGC
>CATZVV010000118.1 GCA_958425285.1 uncultured Lachnoclostridium sp.
GGAAAGGCCAATTCCCATTCCCTTTTTGGAATCAGATGAGTGTGCAGTACCATATGGAAGACCGTCGAAAATAACAGGAAGAAGTGTTTCATCGATTCCATTTCCAAAATCTCTCACACAAAATGTAACTCCCTGTTCGGTTTCGTTAATTGTGCAATTCACGGGTTCTGTACTGCCTGAGTGAACGATTGCGTTTTCTAATAGGTTAATAATTACCTGTTCGATTAGCATGGCGTCCATTGGAATCATTAAAAAATTCTCAGGGACATGCATATGAATTTGTGCTTCCGGCAATCTTTTCTTTAGGCGAATAACTGCCTCAGAGGCAACTTCCTCTACAACTTCTAATGATTTGCTAACAGTTTGGCAGTCATTTTGAATTCTTGTTACAGAAAGTAGATTTTCGACCATATTTAGAAGCCAGTTCGCATCTTCACATGTTCGTGATACAAGATCTGTTTTTTCTGCTATAGTTAGACCATTCTGATTTTCAAGGTAAGTATTGCAGGAGCAAATAATACCGGTAAGGGGTGTCCGCAAGTCATGTGAAACGGCACGAAGCAGATTTGCCCTCATTTTCTCCTTTTCAGCTTCCATTAACTGACGTTCCCGTTCCGCTAGGGCTTCTGATTGAAGTTGTAGATGGGTTGTTGTAGTACATGTTATGATTGCGATTGTCAGCATCCCCACAAATGTAACAGGATAGCCTGTAAGTGTAAAGTTTAAATGAAAATAGGGATATGTAAATAAAAAATTGGTACATATCACACAAATAATTGCAGAGGCAATTCCATACCAGTATCCTGTTGTAAAACGTGAAATAAGAATTAAGGCCAGAATATATATTAATGCAATGTTTGCAGAGTTCTCAGGAACAAAGGAGAAGAAAAAAAATGATAGCGCGGTCGCCAGTGTAAGTATCAATATAGTTAAAACAATATTCTTCCCAATATTATTTTGCTTTTTATTTTGAGCCACAACATTTCCCCCCTTTGCATATCATTAACTATACTGCTCCTATTATGCAACGAAAGAGACAAAACTGCAATGTTTGAATGTGTTAAGTTTTTGTTAAGATTCAATTTGCGGTCTTTCGAAGGAAAGGAAATATATATTAAAATGAAAATAGAGTAAAAGTATCTAAGATATGTATATAGGAAAGGTGGAATGTGATGGCAGGTACTATATTATTAGTTTCAGGAATTATTTTTTCGTGTATGATAGCAAATCGTTTTTCAGACCGGATTGGAATGCCGGCATTGATTTTTTTTATGGTAGTGGGTATGGTTTTTGGGTCAGAGGGTGTTTTTAAAATCCCATTTGATAACTTTCAGATGGCAGAGCAGATTTGTTCAATTGCATTGATTTTTATTATGTTTTATGGAGGTTTTTGTACAAAGTGGACGGCAGCAAAGCCTGTACTTGCAAAGGCTGCACTATGTTCTACAGTTGGTGTTTTTCTTACCGCGCTCTTAACCGGGTTATTTTGTTATTATGTATTAAAATTCAACCTTGCTGGAAGTTTCCTGATTGGTGCTGTAACCAGTTCTACAGATGCGGCTTCTGTATTTAGTATTTTGAGGTCCAAAAAGTTAAACCTAAAGGATGGGACGGCTTCTCTGCTGGAAATAGAAAGTGGTAGCAATGATCCGGTCTCTTATATGCTTACTATGATAGGTATTACCCTTCTTAATCATTCCGGAATTTCAATTCCCGTACTTCTGATTTCACAAATTATTTTTGGGATTGCAATTGGCTGTGCGGTTGCATACATCGGAATTTTACTGTTGATACACAGTAAGATTATTCCCCAGAGCTTTGAACAAATTTTTATGATTGGGCTGATCTTATTGGCTTTTGGGTTGGCAAGTTTAATCGGAGGAAATGGGTATCTAAGCGTCTATTTGATGGGAATTATATTAGGAAATCGGAAAATACATAGTAAGATTGTACTGGTTCATTTTTTTGATGGAATTACAGGGATGGCTCAGATGGTAATTTTCTTTTTACTTGGTCTGCTTGCATCTCCACATAAAATTCCAGAAGTTTTTTTCCTTGCAGTAGTGATTTCTCTTTTTATGGTATTTATTGCCAGACCATTGACAATATTTTTACTTTTAAAGCCTTTTAAGGCATCAAATAAGCAATGTCTGCTCGTATCATGGGCTGGTCTAAGAGGGGCGGCGTCTATTGTTTTTGCTATTATGGTTATGGCAAATGAGTTGCTGACTTTTGATCTGTTCCATATTGTGTTTCTGATTGCATTAATTTCAGTTGCTGTACAAGGAACTTTTCTTCCTTTGCTTTCAAAAAAATTGGATATGGTAGATGATAAGTCAGACGTTCGAAAAACATTCACAGATTATCAGGAGGAAGCTGATCAGACATTGATGCGTGTTGAGATAGAAGAGGGGCATGATTGGGAAAATCGTCGTATTCGGGAGGTAAATATGCCGGATAAGTCATTGGCTCTGATTATTCGCCGGGGTGAAAAAACAATGATTCCCAAAGGGGATACGTTAATACAAAGCGGAGATGATGTGATTTTGAGTGTTCCTTCGTTTCAGGAAAATGTAAACGTGGTGTTAGATGAAATTATGATTGATCGGTTTCACAAGTGGTGTAATAAGGAGATTTGCCAGATTCCAGTTCCCAAGGATGTATTAATTGTTATGGTAAAGAGAGATAATGAGACGATTATTCCTCAGGGGAGTACAAGAATTGAAGACGGAGATATTGTTGTTGTATGCCGTTCGTAGGGATGTTAATACTGCCACCTTTTTTATCTAAGGTGGCAGTATAATATCAATCATTTATATCAGATTCAAAGTCTAAGATTGCTCCGGTTTTTGCATCGATTGTCCTTTTTTAAAAAAACAATATATTCAGAACCTTCTTCTTCATAATCCAGACGGACATTTCCGATTCCCGTTGACCAAACTTATTTCATAGTATAACAACTCCATTCTCATAATCACTGTCTGTTTCCGTAGCAACTGCATGTTTCACTTGAGAACGTGCAGGTTTTTGGGCAGCGGCAGGAGATTTGAGTTGTTTTGCCTGTATAGGTGGAGTAAAGCAAAGTGAAAGGCTGGTAATTAAAAATAGCAGTATAAAATATCGTATATATTTCATAAGCATGTCACCTCTATTGGAAAATTATTAGATATTTGACTTATACTTGCTTTTTATGTCATAGATATGTAATACTTATATATTATAAAGAAATTTACTGATTATGCAGGAGAGATGATTTTACAAAGAATAGGAAGGATATAAATATGAATTTTGGAATTTGGATACCTCTGATTGGAACAAGTCTTGGTGCAGCTTGTGTATTTTTATTAAAAGAAGAATTAAATGCAAGAGTAGAAAAGTTACTTCTTGGCTTTGCAGCGGGCGTAATGATGGCAGCCTCTGTCTGGTCATTGCTTATTCCGGCAATTGATTTATCGGAGCAGATGGAGCGGCTTGCTTTTGTTCCGGCAGCGGTTGGCTTTCTTTTTGGTATTTTATTTTTATATGTGCTCGATCAGGCGGTGCCGCATTTGCATGTAAAGGCCTCCCAGACAGAAGGAGGTCATAGACGTCACACATGGTCTAAAACAGCAATGCTTATTTTTGCAGTAACACTTCATAATATTCCGGAGGGAATGGCAGTTGGTGTTGTTTTTGCAGGTGCTTTAGCAGGTTCTGGAGAGGTGACATTGGCCGGTGCTTCTGTGCTGGCTATTGGTATTGCGATTCAAAATTTTCCAGAGGGAGCCATTATTTCCATGCCATTAAAAAGTTCCGGTGTGTCAAAGAAGAAAGCCTTTTTCTATGCCTTTTTATCTGGTGTAGTAGAACCAATAGCGGCAATTATTACAATTTGGCTTTCGGTCTTTCTGACTCCGATTTTGCCGTATCTGCTTGCTTTTGCGGCGGGGGCGATGGTATATGTGATTGTAGAAGAACTGATTCCGGAATCAGCAGTGGGAGAGCATTCAAATTTAGGAACAATAGGTTTTGCAGTAGGTTTTTTAATTATGATGATTTTGGATGTAGCACTTTCATAAGAGGTATTATATTGTATGAATCCAAATATGAAGCAACAAAAAAATATGTAGAATGGCTTGTAAAAATGATAGGGTTGGATGCTGTTCAGACAAGGAAGGCGGAAGTTGAACTTTCGGGGTGATTAGCAGGCTGTATTAATTCAAGAAATGGGGTTAAAGTATGAAAAAATATATTATCGCACTGGATCAAGGAACGACCAGTTCACGTTGTATTGTTTTTGATAAAGAGGGTAGTATATGCAGTATGGCACAGAAGGAGTTTCTTCAGATTTATCCAAAGCCAGGCTGGGTGGAACACGATCCGGTTGAGCTTTGGTCCAGCCAATTCAGTGTCATGACAGAAGCTATGAGTAAATTAGGAATATCAGGTAGAGATATTGAGGGAATTGGTATTACGAATCAGCGTGAGACAACAATCGTATGGAACAGAAAGACAGGGGCTCCGATTTATAATGCTATTGTGTGGCAATGCCGGAGAACAGCGAAATGGATCGAGCAATTAAAGGCAGATGGATTTGAGCAGGTTATCAGGGAAAGAACCGGATTGATACCAGATGCGTATTTTTCTGCTACAAAAATTGCATGGATTTTGGAAAATGTGCCAGGAGCCAGGCAGCAGGCGGAACGGGGAGAACTGCTTTTTGGTACAGTTGATACATGGCTGTTATGGAAGTTGACGGGAGGAAAAATACATGTGACAGACTATACCAATGCATCCAGGACAATGTTATTCAATATTCATAGGCTGGGCTGGGATTCAGAAATCTTAAATTATTTTAAGATTCCCGCAAATATGTTACCACAGGTAAAGTCATCGAGTGAAGTATATGGGTATAGTGACAGTAGTCTTACCGGAACAGAAATTCCAATTGCGGGTATGGCTGGTGACCAACAGGCCGCGCTTTTTGGACAGTGTTGTTTTGAAGCAGGGGAGATGAAAAATACATATGGCACGGGATGTTTTTTGCTGATGAATACAGGTGAACAGCCTGTGATTTCAAAGAATGGTTTGTTAACTACACTGGCTGCCAGCTGGAATGGAAGTCAGCAGTATGCGTTAGAGGGCAGTGTTTTTGCAGCAGGTGCAGCAATTCAATGGTTACGTGATGAACTCGGATTGATACAAACGGCAGCAGAATCCGAGGAGTGCTGTAAGGATGTGGAAGATACAGCTGGTGTCTATGTTGTTCCTGCATTTACCGGGTTGGGGGCTCCGTACTGGGATGCGGAGGCTAGAGGAATTATCACAGGTTTAACTCGGGGAACTGGTCGTAATCATGTAGTCCGGGCCACAGTGGAATCTCTTGCCTACCAGGTGTATGATTTGGCAGAGGTGATGAAGCAGGATTCTAGTTTGCCTATTGTATCGCTAAAAGTAGATGGGGGAGCAAGTGCAAATGATTTTCTAATGCAATTTCAGGCCAATCTTTTGGATATAACGGTTCAGCGGCCGTCCTGTATTGAGACGACGGCACTTGGAGCTGCGTATCTGGCTGGATTGGCAGTTGGTTATTGGAACGACTTGGATGACATTCGAAAGAACTGGTCTTTATCTCGTTGCTTTGAGCCAAAGATGGAAGAACTTAGAAGGGTTGAAGTTTTAAGTGGGTGGAAAGAGGCAGTAAGGCGGTGTCAATCAAAAGTATAAAAAGTAGTTTTGACCAGTGCTCGGGGAAATTTTAGGTCCGCTTGATTGGCAGAGTAAATTGATGCTTGTTATATTTGTCCGGTCTGTTATAATCATAAATAATAACAGGAAAAAAATTCAATCAGGAGGATTATAATGGAAAAAAAGAAAATAGAAGTTTGCAGAGGAACAAGAGTTGAGTTTCACAATCATGTCGATGAATGTATCGGTACAGGGCGAATGGGACTGGCATTACAGAAGGAGTATCAGGAGCAGTTAAAGCTTGTACAGGATATAATTGGTTTTCAACATATTCGCGGACATGGTCTGTTTTGTGATGATATGGCTATTTACCATGAATATGAAAAGGACGGAAAAACGTTTGTAGAATATAATTATACATATTTGGATATGGTTATGGATAACTACTTGGAATTGGGATTAAAGCCATTTTTGGAACTGGGTTTTATGCCAGACAAAATGGCAAGTGGAAAACAGAC
>CATZVV010000119.1 GCA_958425285.1 uncultured Lachnoclostridium sp.
CATTTTCTGAGGATAGGCTGGAAAAATATGTAGATATACTAAGGAAAGCTGATCCAACTTTGCGAAAAATGAAAGTCTCATATGAGGAAAAGGAGATAGCTCATCAAAAAATTGAGTCCGATGATTTTGAAAATAGGGAGATTATTGCTACTAAGACGACCGTTGGCGTCGAAACAGAGCATGCTATGTTTGAGAACGGCACAGAAACGGGTAGTACGTCAATTATGTTTTTTGCAGATGAATCATTGGGGACGGTTAAACTCTTTACTGCGTTGCCATATCTGTACGATACTCTGGAAAAAGGCGGCGTTTTAATAGTAGATGAGTTAGAAAATGGGCTTCATCTTTCACTTGCGAAGGAGATAATTAATCTATTTACAAACAGTGAGAGTAATCCGCATAATGCACAACTTATTTGCACATCGCATCAACCGTTGTTGATAGATGGAAATGTTCGACGTGATCAGGTTTGGGTAACGAGTAAAGATGCTTTTGGAAAAAGTACACTACATAGAATGAGTGAGTTAAAGACTTCACGAGCCAAAGTAAATTTGGCAAATAGAATACTAGAAGGAGCATTCGGCTGCAATCCGGAGCGCTTCTTTGAAAATAACACAGTTTAAAGAAAAGCAAAACACCGAGCTGCAATCTCGGTGTCCTGTAGGGTGACAAAAGTACGAGCAAGGTACTTTGCCGTATCAAAACAAGTTCAGTGTACCATAATTTATGGACTCGTGCAATATGAAATTTGTGCCCGGAAAGGGGAAAATACAGGAACTTTTCTGAAAATGTGATGACATAGATGAAACTATATAGTTATGCATATTTAAGGAAGGTGATAGATATTTTTGTTTCGGAATTTATTAAAGCAGGGATTAAAGGGCATCGGAATTTTGATTTTGTAGATGTTAATTTAGATGATGATACTCGGTTATTTATTGATCCCTGTATGATTGAAGGGGCAGAAGATCCCTGGAGTGTCAATGCAGAAAAAGTAATGCGTACATATTTTGATTGTATATTTGACGGATTTTATAATGGTAATGTACGTAGGACTTCGTTGCTTTCGCATGCGGGGGAACAGAATGCAACAAAATTGGGTTATGGTAAGGGTGACAATGGTAAGGGGAAGACCGAGGATGGACTTTGGGACAGTTTAAAAGGTTTGGCAACACTTATACATGATATTCCAACTATTAATTGTGCTCAAGATATTCCTGTTTTGGTAGAGGGATTCGCAGAAGATGGTATGTCTGATTTACTAACCAATATTTTGCATGAACAGTTAAACCATTTTACCCAGGCACAGATGTTAAAATGGGGATGTGCTCCACAAGGAGAAAAATCAATCTGGACATTTAATGCGGAAAAGCATAGTTGGATTGAGGTTATGCACCCATGTTGGTTACATCGAGGAAAAGAAATATTGTTGGTGCCAAAGTGGATTGTACGCCGCAATTACTTATTTAAGGCACATCAATATTTGTACTGCATAATTGTTGAACGAATGCGTGAGGCCAATGGATGGGAAGATTTGAAGAAGATTGATGTTTGGAACAATCTCCCTAGAAATAGTGAACATTGGGAATATGAAACAGTGATTGCGTACTCGAAGCAGTACCCAGAGGCACTATCTGAATATCATGACCGTATGCCACACTTCTACAAAAGAGCAAGAGGCTATATGACAGATGAGGATTTGGACTGTGCAGTGTATGGATTTTCTATAACGGACGCTGCTTAGAGGGGAGAGAGGATTATAAATAATAAAAGATCTAGTGCAAAATTGGCATCACAGGCTGCTAAAACATTGACTAATCCGCAAGCATCTAATAAACAAAAATCACCTGCTGCGGGTGTTTTATCACAAAGAGCTCCTAAAAAACAGACAGGTTCCCAGATGGAAGATATAGCTTCCAGAGTTTTACAAAGCGACAAATACGCAGAGAAAACTAAGAGTTTTGCAGCTAGCCTGCTTTCACAATCGAATAAAGAGCGTTAAGAATACAAGGAGCTGTAGAAAATTTATGGAATCTACAGCTCCCTGCTTTTCACGAAGCCTTTCGTGAATGTTAATACCAAAAATGAGACAGGACTATCCCATTCTTGTTAGTGTATAATTATTATTGGCAAGGATAGGAATTAATCCTCAAAAAAGGGAAGCAGAGAAAATCCCTGCTTCCCAATCATACAGTTTTTCTTTATGATGTTAATTGTCGAGATTAAATCAAAGGAGACTGTATGATGATTTCTATTGTAGACGAGAAACTGGTATCTTTCAAGACTTTGGAGCAAAAAATTTATGAGTATGTCTGTGAACTGGGGAGGGAGATCACCCGGCTGATGCTGGAACACTACGACGATGAGCTGGCACAGGGGAGGAACAGACAGAACTATCGGGATAAAGGGAAACGGACTACGACCATTAAAACAGTCTATGGGGAAGTCAGCTATTCCCGCCGGGTCTACGAGACAAAGAGCGAAGAAGGGCAGAAGGCCTATGTCTATCTGCTGGATGAGGCCATGCAGATGGAGAAAATAGGGCTGATCTCAACAAACCTTGCAGAAAAGATCGCACTCAGCGTAACCGAATCCCCATACCGTGTTACGGCCGAAGCAATCAGCAGCACCTGCGGCCAGAGCATCAGTGCAGGAGGTGTCTGGAACCTGATGCAGCGCCTGGGAGAACGGATCAGCGAAGAAGAAACCCAGGCAGTCCGTCAGATGGAAGCCGGCAGTGCCCAGGGGAGGAAAGCGGTGCCGGTGCTGTTTGAAGAAATGGACGGTGTGTGGCTGCATATGCAGGACCGCTATCATAAGAAACTGAAGAGCCGGGAAATGAAGGTATTTACGATGTACGAGGGCTGGGATGCGGAGAAAGAAAAACAGAAGCGAAGCACGCTGGTGGAAAAGACGATGCTTGCAGGGATGGAAGGAAGTATGGAATTTCATGCGAAACGGGAAGCGTGCATCCAAAGGAAATATGCACCGGAAGAGATTGGGCAGAGGATTCTGAATGGAGACGGAGGGAGCTGGATCCGTGTGGACTATGACCCGGAAGCGATTTTCCAGTTAGACCGGTATCATATTTACCAGGAAATCCTAAGGAAGATCGCGGATAAGAAAGCCCAGAAGGAGATCCGAGAACTTTTAGAAGCAGACCGTCCGGAAGAGATGCTTGAGTATATCCGGACCTATGCGGTGAGTGTGGAAAGTCCGGATGAGAACGACAAACGGAGCCAGAAGGCGATGGAGCTGTACCGGTATCTGGAGAACAATAAAGAGGGCCTGCTGCCCTATTATAAACGAGGCATCCCGATTCCGGAACCGGAGGAAGGAATCCTATATAAAAAAATGGGGATCCAGGAGAGCCAGAACTGTACGGTACTGACGCTGCGGATGAAAAACAGGAGGATGCGCTGGTCGCTAAACGGAGCCAACAATCTGGCGAAAGCATTATACCGGAAAGAGAACCGGGAGCTGGTAAGCACGATCGAACGGTATACAGACGGTCTGATAATCTCGATGCAGCTGCAGGAAGCAGTTAAGCAGTTAAGCGCAGCGAAAGCACCGAGGAAAGAGGGAAAAGGGAATCGCTATGTAGAGGTGGCCAATCACCGAGTGCCGTTATTAGAAGCGATGCAGACCGCCTCAAGGAAGGCATTTCGAGCAGCGTTTTGCTAATAAAAAAGGGAGCGATAAAGATAGAACAATCAGGCGAATAATTATCAGAAAGTTCCACAAGTTGACAGACATCATAAAGAAAGAAAAAGTGCCAACGATCACTTGACACATACTCCCATTCTTAATTTGTTTGTATTTCTGGTGGAAATATTGTAAAATATAAGTAAGTATTCCGCATGAAATTGAGGATATGATTTTCTGTTGTAAAATTAGGGGTTGACTAAGCGCAGAATTCTGCATATAATATTAGGTTTATAGGAGGTATGCTATGGCAAAAAAGAAATTTTATGCCGTTCGCAAAGGAATAACAATAGGAGTATTTGAAAGCTGGTCAGAATGTCAGGCCGCAACGGCTGGATATAGCAATGCAGAATTTAAAAGCTTTTCTACTTTAGAAGAAGCAGAGAGCTATATTAAAAATGAATCTCCAGTTGTTAATAATGCTAATGCTGAGAGTTTTGAGCTAAATACAACAAAAGTTATTGCATATGTAGATGGAAGCTATGATGATAAGTTGAAAAAATATGCATTTGGTTGTGTAATTTTGACTCCATCTGGGGAAACTATAAAAGAACATGGAAATGGAGAAAATCCAGCATCTTTAGCAATACGGAATGTTGCCGGTGAAATGTTGGGTGCAATGTTCGCCGTTAAATGGGCTATAACAAATGGATATTCTGAAATAGAACTGCGATATGACTATGAGGGGATTGAAAAATGGGTAACTGGTGACTGGAAAGCCAAAAATGAATTGGCACAGAAATATGCCACATCAATGAATGAGTGGAAACAAACCATACAAATTTCTTTCCTCAAAGTAACTGCCCATTCCAACAATAAGTATAATGATATAGCAGACGAGTTAGCCAAGACGGCTCTTACAGAGGGAAGAGGGATTCCTAAAATAAAAAAAGGTGATTATTGGTTTACTGCCGAGGGAATCAATCGCAACGATCTGATATCTGTTATGGAGCTTGTTAAAGAAGAGTATGGGCCTGATATTTCAGAGAATCAGCATCCAATTGCACATGGTATTTCCTACAGCCTAAATCTGGGTAAAAAGGATAAGATTACAATTAACCACTATGATACCAATAAATTAATGGTTCAAGGGAAACCACGGATGCTGTTTTCGTGTATCATCACCTATATAACAGAATTGGTTGATATAGATGAAATCCCTAAAATTTTCAATCAAACCTTTAACTTGAATATAGATAAAAGCAATATCCAAAATGAGTTTCAGTATTATTTGCCAAACTCTTATAATAAGTTTAATGAAAAAATGACAAGGGTATTGCACCAGGCAGTCTATAATCTGAATATAAATGGAGATATGTTTGATGGAACCTTTTTGGCACAGCCTGCATTACGAGTATTAGAGGGCCATTTGAAAAAAATAGTTATTGACCGCCAAATTGCGCCAGATAATAATTACATAAAATACAACGGCTTTGATTTTTTTGAATCGAACGGTTCAAAATATCAGCTAAAATCGGAGAGTGTTGGGAAAGCATCCCCAGCAGAGATTAGTTATCTGGGGCGTTGCTATACATTTTATCATAACAACAGACATATATTGGAGCATTGGGATGACCCAACGGCTCCGCTGGATACCACAAAGACACTAGATTGTGCACAGGCACGCGATTTAATTAAAAGAACTTTTGAAGTTATTGACGATTTTTACACTATTTAATTGTCCGTATTTATAAAACGGAGGAAGGAGGTTCACTGGCATGAAGGATTATAATATCATTTGGTTAGAGCAACAAAATACTTTGTTAATTTTAATTTGTACTTGCGAATCTCCATTCACCTATTTATCGGAGATTAAGTATGAGTTAGATAAAATAGGCTTTTCTGGAACAATTATTTTCGACGAGCTTTTACACAGTGGAAATAACGAGGAACGGTTTATAAGTTGTACGTTTGAAGATGGCAACTTCCAAAGTGACTCTTTCAAGTTTACTCTGGTACCAAAACAGGCGGCTTTGCGAGAATATATGAGCCTTTACTTAAAAAACGATAGTGAATATCTTCATTCATCGGGGTTGACATCCTCTCAAATCAAATTGATTGAGAAAGAATGTGTTATCTAAAAGAGGATTTTTAATCCGATAATAGAATCCGAGATTGAAAGCTATTATGTCCATTGGACAAATGGGTCCCCCTTAGAGTGCTGGCTTTAAGGGGGATCCGTTTTTACTCTATGACTGCTGTAAAACCGCCAGAATCCCCATACTGTCCTTTGACGTATATCCCCACAAAATAGAGCTGAGTGCGTCAATCGCCTCCCGGCGTCTGCGGTAATATGTGCGAAAGCTGATGTCACGGATATGGGGGCGCAGTTTTTCAATGATTTCCTCCACATTCCGAAGCTGCTGTGGGGAGAGATAGGTATAATACAGCAACCAGTAGTAAGCCTCCCCGTTTTTATGCTTATTCCTCAGTAATTCGATTGCCGAGT
>CATZVV010000120.1 GCA_958425285.1 uncultured Lachnoclostridium sp.
TTTTGGCGCGGAACCAACGGATCCCAGCATTTTTACAACGGATACAGGGACAGCGGGATCTTCGGAAGAGGGGCTCAAAATGGATACAGATAATGGGGAAAGGCAACAAGGATCAGAACAAGGATCCCAATCACAGCTTCCTGTAACTGAGGGCAAAAACGGGGATACATCTATTGAGATCGAGGATAAAAGCCCAAACGGTGAGGAGACTTCTTCTGCTCCAGAAGAACCCGGACAGAAAGATACAGATGCAGCGGGTGGGAATGAACACACCATAGAAACTGTGCCGCCTTCAGAAAATGCCGATATCTCGGATCCTGATCCTAAAGCAGATGAGGTCCAGGATGAAGAATGGATGAAAAGAAAAGAAGAAGTAATGGATCTGATCGCTGGGCCGGAAGGTGAAATATTTGAGATGGAAACAAATCCAGCACCAGCAGCGAAATACCTACGTTCAGCAGATCATAGTAGTTCATTGCCGGTAACAAATGAACGTTATGACAAATTTTATACTGATGTTGGCACAGGCTCAGCTTCATATCCTCAATTAGGCATGGGTATCAAATATATTAAGAACGATAACCAAACCCCGGATATGGATGGCAAATGGCGGTATGTTTATTGTACTGAATTTAAAAAGTCTTCTCCGGTAGACCATGTTATGAACTATACAGGTTCTTGGGCAAATAAGAAAGTTTCATATGCCATGTATTATGGAGCTATGTTTTGGGGGGAACCCTGCCGTTGGAACGGCTACTCAACCGGTGATTGGAGATTGGACTATTTTGTTACGCAGGTTGCCATCCATATTTTAAACGGTGAATTTACTTATAATGCCGCTGCTAATGCGATCAATGACGCATCCGGAGCAACAGCCACGGAGAAAGCACTTGCAAAAGACAGGATCAATAAGCTGGTAAATGATGCGAATGACGGAGCAAATTACACCAGCTTTACAAGTGATGGCTGGTTTGATGCCAGTGCCAGTGCATCCTTTACTGTCAGTGATCCTTCCAATTTTGCCAGCATTTCTGGTGGATATGCCACAGGCTATTCCACGCCGGCATTGAAAACGATTTACGATATGGATATGAAGGAACAGATCACAAGCTTAACAGTATCTGCACCTGGTTCGACTGTGCAAAAAAAGGACAATAAAACTTATAGTGCTTTTAGGCTGTTTGTCACGTCAGACCAATATAAATCTTATCAATTAACCGGTAAGACCATAACAGCGAAAGCGACTGTAACAGCACCCAGGTATTGGGGAGGCGCTATCTATTCACCCTCTTCCAATTCCACATACCAAAATATAGTGCTTTGGTCGTATACAACCGCTGCGGGCAACTTTACAAAAACGGCTTCTTTTAGAAAGTCTATCCCGAAAAAGAAATTTTCTTTAAATATCAAAAAGCAGGATGCCGAAACAAAAGCCGCTTTAAAAGGAGCAACGTTTTCGTTATGGAGCTACAACGGCACTTCCTATAACAAAAAACTGGGAAATTTTAAGGACAACGGTAATGGCACCTATACCTATTCAGGCATAGATTATACAACCACAAAAGACGGTTGGTTTTTGATAAAGGAGGACAAAGCCCCTGCCGGGTATTCTAACCAATATGTGTTAGAAAATTCAGCAGATACTACAAATTATGATAAACACGGCGGCAGGGAGATACAATTAACTGCGGATGGTTTTACTTATGACGGCGTTACAAATGCAACTACTTTTAAGGATAAACGAATAAATCCAGAAGCCGTTATTGAGATTCTTAAAAAAGACGGTAATACAGGCGCGTTTCTGTCAGGAGCAGAATTTAAAATTTATGAATGGAGCAAAGCTTCCATGTCGTATAAAAAAGATGCTTTGCAAACATTTATTTATGACTCAATGTCAAAAACATACCAAACCAAATCACCTGTTGTAAAAACAGATGATAATGAGGGAAAATTTAAGATTGTAGAAACGAAACTTCCGAATGGCTATAAATGTCCATGGAGTAAGGAAATTACCGTCACAAAAGATGGAATGCAGACATTATCTTATGAAGCTCAAAATTATCATACGAGAAATCTTACCATTAATAAAAAAATCAAGGCTGATGAGATTACATGGGCACATGGCAACCCCACCTTCTTATTCACCGTGCAGGGCGAAGACATCAATGGCGTGTCCCACACCTATCATCGTTCAGTGGAGTTTACGGAAGATTATGTGACAAAGCACAGCACAAATGGCTACGTTACATTGGGCACTACCATTGCCGATATTCCGGCTGGAAACTATAAGATTTATGAAGAGGGCAGCATCTTACGCTACATACTGACAGACGCAACGGCGCAAACAAATAACATTACTGTTACCAAAAAGAATCTGGAGACGATCAATGGATTTATGAAAATTGATGCCGATGTATCAGCGGATCTTACAGCCGAAGACGGAGAAATGACCTTTGAAAATCATAAGACGCATTATGACAAACTTTCTCATAATAGTATGGTTGTAAATACTATAAAATAATTACACAATATGCTATACTGAGAGTATTGGATCGCCATAGTAATGGTGGCGGTTCGATGCTCTTATATTTTATATAATACATTATCAACGGGAATTGAAATAGGAGGATTTTATGAAAATCAAAAAGGTTTTAACAAGAGGCTTGTTGGTCTGCCTTACAGGAGCAGTGCTTGCTTCAACTCCGGCAGCTCTTCTAGATGTCAATGCAGCATCCTGGAAGCAAAACAGCACTGGCTGGTGGTGGCAGGAAGACGATGGCAGATGGCCGGCTAACCAGTGGAAGAAAATCGACGGTAAATGGTACTATTTCAATGGGGCAGGATACATGACGACAGGCTGGCAAAAGATCGGCGGGAAATGGTATTACATGAATGGTTCTGGCTCTATGTTGGAAGGCGGCTGGCATTGGATTAACGGAAAATGCTATTACATGTATGACTCTGGCGCTATGGCTGCCAATACCTGGATCGGACAATATTATGTCGATGGTTCAGGAGCCTGGATCCAATCCTATCAGCCTGCCCATTGGATCCAATCTGGTTCCCGCTGGTGGTACCGGCATTCAGATGGCGGATACACAAGAAATGCCTGGGAAAAGATAAATGGCAAATGGTATCATTTTGATGGCAGCGGCTGGATGCAGACCGGATGGTTGCAATTAGGCAGCACATGGTATTATCTCGAAAATTCTGGTGCTATGGCAGAAAACAAATGGGTCGGGGATTATTACTTGACTGGTAGTGGAGCAATGGCGATCGATCAGTGGATCGGCAATAAATATGTGGATGGTAATGGAAAATGGGATAGGTCAAAGAAAAAGACTGTCGCATTAAAGTCGATCAGTCTCAATAAAAAGAACTTATCCCTTACAGAAGGCAATAAGTCTACGTTAACTGTAAACTATAACCCGAAAAATACTACTGTTTCCAAAGTAGTAAGCTGGACTTCCAGCAACACAAAGGTGGCCACTGTGAAAAACGGCACTGTTCTTGCAAAGGGGGCAGGTACTGCAACTATCACAGCTATGGTCAATGGAAAAAAAGCCACATGTGCCGTTACAGTCAAGAAAAAAGAAATACCATTGCAGTCAATCAGCCTTAATAACACAAGCCTTAAACTTGAAAAAGGCCAAACAGATACCTTAAAGGTAACCTATTCTCCATCAAATACAACTGATAATAAGGATATCACCTGGACTTCTTCAGATGAAACAATCGCGACCGTGAAAAATGGCGTTGTAACTGCTGTTTCCGATGGAACTGCCACCATAACGGCTGCTGTAGGCAAAAAATCTGCATCATGCAAGGTCAAAGTCTATACACCTGTTCCGCTGGAAAGTATTACTTTATCCGAGCAGAACTTGAACTGGGACATCACGCTTCAGGATGAAACGACCTTGACCGTCACTTATGATCCGGTTGAAACAACCGATGACAAGAAAGTTACCTGGTCTTCCAGCGATGAAAATGTTGTAAGAGTAACCGGTACGGGCGAGGATCAAGAAACTGCATTAGTTGTAGCCGAAGGCCCTGGAACCGCAACTATTACGGCCCAAGTAGGCAACAAAAAGGCCGAATGTAAGGTTAATTTTACAGCATCACTAAACAAATGGACGCTGAATGAACATAGTTTAGAACTTGATAAAGGGGAAACAAAACAGCTTACAATCACCTTTATTCCAGATTATACAACGGATCCCAAAGATACAACCTGGAGTTCCTCAGACGAATCCGTTGCTGTTGTAGATGAAAATGGCGTTGTAACTGCTATATCTGAAGGTATAGCAACCATTACTGCTATAAATGCAAATGGAACTACAGACGAGTGCAAAGTAACAGTGTCGATTCCATGTATACCTGCTGATAGTCTGACATTAAATAAAGATTTTTCCATTATTAATGTAGAACAACAGGATACACTTGCAGCCACTTATGGTCCTGAGGATACTACTGATACATTAACATGGAGTTCATCTGATGAGTCTGTTGCCATAGTAGAAGACGGTGTGGTTACAGGTATTTCTTCTGGTAGTTGCACGGTCACTGCAAAAGTTGGAGCATTGACAACAAAATGTGATATTTATGTTCCATATTATTATGGAGACCAGACTTTTGCATATGAAGTGTTCAATGAAATAAACCGTGTAAGAGTTGAAAATGGATTACATCCTTATGAATGGGATGAAAGACTGAATGATTATGGAGCCAAAATCGTAGCGGGATATAATGTGATGACAGGAAGAAATTCAGATGATTATGCTAATCATGCCGGGCAGATAGGTGTAGGTATTGAGGGAGATATCGATGATGCTAAACAAGTTGTTCAAGCATGGATGGATTCTCCAATGCACCGTGGTACTATTCTAAACGCCAGGGAGGATTTAAAAACAGGTTCTGTAGCAGTAGCAAGAAAATCTTTAGATATAGAAGGCAGAGTGGTTTGTGGAACATCCATTATTTTTGCTCATGGTATAAGCAAAGAGGAATTGGATGAAATAGACTGGACTGATGAATCGATTTATAATATCATGTCAGAAATAGATATTAACCAAATTGACAAATACCTTGCTATATTCCAGTAAAACAGAGAGCCGCATAACACTTTATATGTTGTGGTTTTTCTTGGAGAAGTTGGTATTAACAAAAAATATCAAGATGTCATAAATGACACCTTGATCACACTTTGAAGCTAAAGCGGCTGTATATGTCCGGCGTGCCCGAGACAGAACAGCCGGAAAAGGAAGAAATGATAAAAAAGCCAGTAAAAAGGTTATAAGAAAAAGGCATTGGAGGATCCAGTGCCTTTTTTCATGGAACGGAGGAGCTGATGGCACTTACAAAGCTGATGCATATGAAGCAGTCCGGAAGCCGGAAACCATCGCGGCATTTGAAGAATGGCATTGAATACATCATGAAGGAGAACAAGACCGAAGGCGGACAATGGATCGGGGGGAATGCGGGGAGCACACCTAAAGAAGTGTACCAGACCATGCTGGATACAAAGGAGGAGTATGGCAAAAAGTCAGGGAGGCAGGGATACCATTTCGTGATCTCCTTCAAAAAGAGGATGAGCCCCCTGAAAAGGTGTTTGAGGTCATGCAGGAATTCTGCCAGGAATACCTGGGGGAGAACTATGACTATGTGTTCACCGTACACACAGACAGCGCCCATATCCATGCGCACGTGATCTTCAATTCCGTTTCCAGGCTGACCGGCCTGAGCAGCATATTATATATTCCTTCTCATATCTATAGTTGATTTTGTGCGAAATGGTCGGGAATGTGATTAGATGATTATTGTGATATAAAAAGATATGTGTTAATATATAAAAATGGAACAATCGTGTTGCCGGGTGGATTGGCCTTCATTCTATCGGAATGGAGGTGATGCCAATGAAAAATCATTTTGATTTTAAGGATTTAATGACCTTTGGTCTTTTCCTTTTGGCGCTCCTTACATTCGTTTTTACGTTTTGTAAGTAGCTATACATAAAAAACCACCCCCAAAACTTGGCCGTTGGAAGGGTGGTTTTCTACCATATACAGGTCAACCCACCTTGTGGGCGGTTGTTCCTATCTATGTATAGTATAAGCGATAATTAAAAAATGTGCAAGCATTT
>CATZVV010000121.1 GCA_958425285.1 uncultured Lachnoclostridium sp.
ACAATAAAAGTGCTGTTATCACGGCATTAAAGGGTGGTGAAACCGTAGTTACGGTTACGAACACTTTAAATGGGGAACAACATTATGTAGATGTTACTGTTTTAATTGCGATTGAGGATTTGTCGTTTGATGAGCCGATTGTAGAAGCGAAAACCTATACGAAGGTACGTATGCTCTCAGTAAGCTATAGTCCGAAAAATGCAAACAGTACAGATATTATTTGGAATTCTTCTGATGAGTCAATTGCGAAAATTGAGGATTCAGGTGGAGAAAACGGCAGCAGAAAAGCACTTGTTACATTAGGTAAGCCCGGAACTGTAATATTGACAGCGTCACCTTCGTATAATCCATATACTGTTGTTGCGACATGTAATTTTACTGTAGTAGCATCTGCAGATTCTATGGAGATTACACCAGAGGAAGTGACGTTAAATGCTGCCTATGGAGATCATGATGCAGAGACGAAACAAATTGAGTATACACTTACACCACAAGGGTGTACAACCACACTAACTTTTACTTCGGCAGATACGAAAATAGCAAAAGTTAGCGATACAGGTCTGATTACTGCGGTTGGACCGGGAAGTACAATTATTACGGTACAGTCGGAAGAAAATTTATTAAAACAATGCAAAGTTACGGTGTTACAGCCTTGTGAATCCCTTGCCTTTAGTCCTGTTTCATATACAATGGTTACAGGAGAAAGGTATACTCCTTCTTTGACGAAAAAGCCAGTTAATACAACGGATACATTTACTTGGAAAAGTTATAATACAAGTGTGGCAACCGTAAATTCATATGGAGAAATTGAAGCTAAGAAGGTTGGGCAGACATTTATTCAGGTCTCTTCGCCTTCTGGTGCAGTTGCAATTATGGAACTGATTGTACGTGATAATGTAAAGGGACTGGAGCTTAATTATTCATCATATACAATTGAAAAAGGACAATATTTTGATTTGTGGCCAGTATTTACACCGGCAACTGCTTTTAATAAGGGCATTGAGTTTGCAAATTCGGAACCTTCAGTGGCATCCATTCAACAAAAAGCAGAAGACGGTGCACCATATTTGCGTGTCACTGGTTTAAAGGGTGGAGTTACAATGATTACGGTGACCTCCTCTGACGGAGGATACAAAGCTTCTTGTCTTGTAACGGTAACAGAAAAATCAACAAGTGTTACGGTAAACCCTACTTCGAAATATTTGAAACTTGGGAGCAGTTTTACTATATCAGCAACGGTTCGTACAAAAACGGCGACAAACAAAAATGTAAAATGGTCATCGAGTAATTCTAAAATTGCTTCTGTGAGTAAAGGCGGTAAAGTAAAAGGGAAGAAGATTGGTACAGTGAATATTCGGGCTACAGCCAAAGATGGAAGTGGTGCCTCGGCAGTTTGTCGTGTTATGGTAGTGAGGAAAGTCACAAGCTTGAGACTTAACAAATACTCTGCAAAGCTTTTAGTCGGAAAAACACTTAAATTAAAAAAATATATCCGTCCGAAAAATGCGACAATCAAAAGTGTGACGTGGAGTTCAAGTGATAATACAATCGCGACGGTAGGTGCAAATGGTCGTGTACTTGGTTTATCCCCGGGATTAGTGAGAATCCGTGCAAAAGCTAACGATGGTTCCGGAAAGTCGGCAACCTGTCTCATCAAGGTTGTTGAGCCGGTAGCGGCAACGGGAGTTACTGTAGGACAGTCAGAGTTGATTGTGGCAAGAGGAAGGAGCATTCAGTCAGGAATTGTTGTATCACCCGCAAATTCTACAGACTCCATTTCCTATTTTTCGGATAATAAAAAGGTTGCAACTGTTGATAAACGTGGTAAAATAAGAACAAAGAAAACAGGAGAAGTAACTGTTTACGGAAGAACTTCAAATGGAAAGTTAGGCTATGTAGATGTGCTGGTAGTTGCTATGAACCGAGCAAAATTAAAGATGCGTGTCTATGATACAGAGGTACTGCGTGTTAACGAAATCAGTCAGGGTGTAACGTGGCATTCGTCCAATCCGTTAGTAGCAAGTGTTGCAAACGGAAAAGTAGTGGGAAGACGGCCTGGTAAGACAACAATTTATGCAACGGTAAGAGGATTGCGTTTGCCATGCAGAGTAACGATTACTGAATTGGATTAGGAGGAAGACATTTGCTTGTTAATTTGCATGTAAAGAATTTTGCGATTATTGATGAAATTGATGTAGATTTCAATAAGCACCTGAATATTCTGACAGGAGAAACCGGAGCCGGCAAGTCAATACTTGTCGGTTCTGTTAATATAGCTCTTGGACAGAGAGTGTCTGCGGATATGATACGTAAAGGTGCAGAGTCTGCTATGGTAGAATTGGTTTTTCAAATTGAGGATAATGAGACCATACAGGCATTAAAAAAATTGGATATTGAACCTGAAGAGGGTATGATTGTGATTTCCAGAAAAATTATGGAAAACCGGAGTGTAAATAAAATAAATGGAGAAAGTGTGCCGGTAGCATTGATTAAGAAAGCAGCTCAGTTATGTATTGATATACATGGGCAGCATGAACACCAGTCATTACTTAATCGGAAAAAGCATTTAGAAATCATTGATGAATATATGAAAGATGAATTGCTGGAAAAAAAGAAAAAACTGGGGCAGTTATATAAAGAATATTTTGATTTGAAAAAAGAGTGGGAGGAAAATGAAATTTCAGCAGAAGAGCGTGAGCGGCAAGTTTCGTTTATGAAATTTGAGAAAAATGAAATTGAAAAAGCTAAATTAAGAGAAGGAGAAGAGGAAGAAATTGAACGTGAGTACCGGTTATTATGTAATTCAGAAAAAATTGTGAAAAAAATAACAGAGGTTTATCAGAAGACTTCCGATTCACCGGAAAGTGCGGGAAATCAAATTTCAAGAGCAGTAAAAGAATTGATTGGGATTTCAGATTTCAATCCAAATCTGGCTGGATTGTATAGTCAGTTGTCGGACATTGAAAGTCTGATTATGGATTTTAATCGTGAACTTGCAGATTACATGAGCGATTTTGTGTTTGACGAATCCGATTTTCATAGAATAGAGGAACGATTAAATCAAATTAGGAGCATTTTCTCAAGATATGGTGGAGATTATAATAAGGTTATGGAATATTTTGAGCAAATTAATGAAAAACTAAAACATTTTGAGGAGTATGAAACATATCGGGAAAATAGTCAGGGAAAAATAAGAGCCCTTGAAGCGGAGTTGGAAGTTCTTTGCGGAGAAATAACAAATATTCGAAAGAAGGGTGCATTATTGCTTCAAAAGAAAATATCGGACGCATTGCAGGATTTGAATTTTCTGGATGCCAGATTTAAAGTGGAACACCGGGCACTGAAGCAATTTACTGTGAATGGTAAGGATGAAATGGAGTTTGTTATTTCGATGAATCCCGGAGAAGATTTAAAGCCTTTGGGTAAGGTGGCATCCGGTGGCGAACTATCCAGAATTATGCTGGCAATTAAATCCGTACTAGCAGATAGCGATAATATTGAAACATTAATTTTCGATGAGATTGATGTGGGAATTAGTGGGCGGACAGCACAAAAAGTTTCAGAGAAAATGGCTGTAATTGGAAAAAAGCACCAGATTATTTGTATCACTCATTTGGCACAGATTGCAGCAATGGCTGATTCACATTATTTTATTGAAAAAGTGGTAAAAGAAGGTGTTACAAAAACTGATATACGCAAATTATCAGATGATGAGTCAGTGCAGGAATTGGCCAGAATTACAAGTGGAGCTGAGGTGACAGAAACAGTTATGGCAAGTGCGGCAGAAATGAAAGAGCTTGCTTCAAAATACAAGACATATTCGGTTTAAAAACAAATGAATTGACCCATAATAAATAGGAACTGCGATAGTAGTTTCTATTTTATTTTTGGGAGTGATTTCAGTGAATCGGTTACGCAAGTACAGGATTTTATTATGCAGTATATTGTTTTTGGATTTAGTTGCAATTGGTCTTATTTTTTATGTTAAAGTTGCAGGAATGGTGCCAGATTCTATTTTTACTGTTGTAGGTGAAATGGATGAAGTGGATTTTTCACTTCCGATCGAAATTTCTGAAAGTGTGGAAGCGTTAAATATCAAAAATACGGATAGTGGCTTCCGGATGAATTCAAAAACAGAAGGATCCTATGATGTAGAGGTCAGGCTATTTGGTCTGATTTCTTTAAAGAAAATGAATGTGAAGGTGATTTCGCAACAAAAGGTGGCTCCATGTGGCGAGACGGCAGGCATTTATGTAAAATCAGATGGTTTGCTCGTGTTAGGGACAGATGCCGTAGAGGGTACAAACGGATTTCGTTATGAACCGGTTCACAATATTGTAAAACCAGGGGATTACATCAAAGAGTGGAACGGTGAAACGGTGACAAGTATTTCACAACTAAAAAAAATGATAGAGAAGAATGGAGATAAGGAAAGTCGATTAATGATTATAAGAGATGGGGAAAGGATAACTGTGGCAGTGACTCCTGTGAAGGGATTGGATGGCAAGTATAAATTAGGTGTATGGGTTCGTGAAGATACGCAGGGTATCGGGACCATTACTTATTTAGCGCAGGATGGTACATTTGGAGCATTGGGTCATGGTATAACGGATGTGGATACGGGTAAGCTTATGGAATCCTGTCAGGGTGAATTATATACGGCGGAAATACTCAACATTGTTAAAGGTACAAAGGGAAAGCCGGGGGAATTGGAAGGAATGATCAATATGTCATTTAGCGAGACAATTGGAGTTTTGAAAAAGAATACACCACTGGGGATTTTTGGAGAGGTGGATGAGCAATATTCTAATCTTTTAGCAGATCAGTATATGCCAATAGCACTTAAGCAGGAAATAAAAAAGGGGAAAGCAGTGATACGGACAAGAATTAATGGTAAGAAAAGAGATTATGAAATTGAAATTGAAGAAATTGATATGACAAGTTCCGACAACAAGGGAATGGTAATTCATGTAACAGATAAAAAGCTGCTTGACCGTACAGGTGGAATTGTTCAGGGAATGAGTGGAAGCCCAATACTGCAAGGAGGAAAGGTGATTGGTGCTGTGACGCATGTGCTGGTTGATGATTCTACAAGAGGCTACGGCATTTTTATCGAAAATATGCTTTCTGCTGCACAATGAAATAAACAGAGAAAAGTTTTGTCGTTTTATGCGGTGAAAAAAGCTTGAAAATGATAAGAAAAGACATTATAATGCAAATATGGCATTTAAGGGAAGATTTTGCCAGAAAATAAAATTATCTAGGGGGAAAGGAATATGTCAAAGCTCGGTGTGATTATCGTAGACGATAATATGAGAGTGGTTGAATTGTTGACGGAAGTCCTGCACGCTGATGATGAAATCGATGTAATGGGATATGCAAATGATGGAATGGAAGCACTGGAATTAATGAAGGAAACGGAACCTGATGTTGTGTTACTTGATCTGATTATGCCGAAATTAGATGGTCTGGGTGTTTTAGAAAAGGTTCGAAAAGGGATAGGATTAAAGAAGATTCCTGCATTTATTGTTGTCACAGCAGTAGGACAGGAAATGGTTACAGAGACAGCGTTTGAATTGGGTGCAATGTATTATGTATTAAAGCCGTTTGACAAAGAGGTTATTTTGTCACGAGTGCAGAGATTTAAACAAGGAGCAAAGGGAAAACTGATTGAACGGAGTAGAAATAACGTGTATGATAGTGCAATTTCTAAGACGGAGTATAACTTAGAGTCTGATGTGACAAATATTATTCATGAAATTGGTGTGCCGGCACACATCAAAGGTTATCAGTATCTGCGAGATGCAATTATGATGTCCGTAGATGATGGTGAAATGCTTAATTCCATTACAAAATTACTTTATCCAACAATTGCGAAACAGCATAAGACTACGCCAAGTCGTGTAGAACGTGCGATTCGCCATGCTATTGAAGTGGCATGGAGCCGTGGAAAAGTAGACACAATCGATGAATTGTTTGGCTATACCGTGAATAACGGGAAAGGAAAACCGACAAATTCGGAATTTGTTGCATTAATTGCGGACAAAATCCGATTAGAGCATAAGATGGCTTTGCGGTAAGGTAAA
>CATZVV010000122.1 GCA_958425285.1 uncultured Lachnoclostridium sp.
AATTTAACAGCACGAATTGCATCATCATTACCAGGAATGACATAATCCAGTTCCTCTGGATCACAGTTTGTATCAACAATACCAATCAAAGGAATTCCAAGAATGTGTGCTTCCTGAATACAAATTCTCTCCTTTTTCGGGTCAACAACAAAAATTGCATCCGGAATCTTTTTCATTTCTTTAATTCCACCTAAATTCTTTTCAAGTTTTGCCCATTCTTTCTTTAAATTAATAACTTCTTTTTTGGGAAGAACATCAAAAGTTCCGTCCTCTGCCATTTTCTCAATGGCTTTTAATCTTTTGATTCTAGCCTGAATGGTCTTGAAATTGGTTAACATACCACCTAACCATCTTTCATTTACATAAAACATTCCACAACGTTCTGCTTCAGATTTAATAGAATCCTGAGCCTGTTTCTTTGTTCCCACAAACAAAATTGAACCACCATCAGCAGCAATATCCTTAATTGCGTTATAAGCTTCATCTACAAGACCAACTGATTTCTGTAAGTCAATGATATAAATACCATTTCTTTCTGTATAGATGTACTCAGCCATTTTAGGGTTCCATCTTCTTGTCTGATGTCCAAAATGTACACCTGCTTCAAGTAACTGTTTCATCGAAATAACACTCATAATTTACCTCCATTTGGTTGTTTGCTTCCGTAAACTTCATCTTTTGCAAGACCAGCTATTCCGTCAAAATAAACTTTAAAAACCTGTTCACTAGCCAAAGAACACCTGGCACCGTTGCAAAAATCAATTTACGTGATTTTTTGTATCCGACTAATTTTATCACATCTTTTTTCGAAAGACAAGTCCTAACTTACAATAATTTTTACAATTTCAGAAAAATCTGCTCCTATCGGAATCGAAAATGTTCCAACATTAATTCTCTCTGTGTAACCATTTTGAACCATAAAATCTCGAAAATCTTCTGCACTCTTAATAATTCCATTTCGTTCAAGCCGGTTTGCCACTGCAATTGTTGCATCTCCCCGCTCAATCGTAATTTCTGCTGTCTTTGCCACTGACTTCTTTGTCTTTGCTTTTTTTGTTGAAGACATTTCTTTGTTTTCTTTGCCCTGTTTCTCTTTTTCTGGTGTTGTACTCGCGGCAGCAGGAGGTTCACTTTTTTGTGGAATGTCCACAGCACCTTGCGTTATACCCTCGGCAATTTCCTTGTCATTTTTATGTTCCACAAAATCCATGCCCAGTTCTTTTGCCTGCCGAACAATACTTATATCAGAATCCGACTGACGATAAAATATACATAAAATCAGCGCCGATAAAATAATGCCAACACCCAGTCCGCGAATAAAATACTTTCTTTTCAAACTATTTTCCTCCATACAAAGCAATTACTAATTTTACTTCTCCCTGACCAATGCCAAGTTCCTTGGAAATCTGAAGTACATTCTTTCCTTCTTTATAGAGTCTCTGAATATTTGCATTTCTTTCATTATCATCACCGGATAACTCCGATATACCATTTTTTACCCATTCATTTTCCTGCTTAAATATTTTCTCTGATTCGTCTTTTGCAAGGATATCTTTCTGTTTTTCTGATTCTGTAATAAATGCCAATTCAGAAGGTATTTCCTGAGATGCAAGCTTTAATTTTTTTTCTTTTTCAGATAACATATTATACATAAAAACTACTTCTTTATGATTCTGATCTATCTTCTCAAGAATCTGATTAGAATATTCATCAACTGCAATAATCTTTTCGTTACTAATATGCCCCATATGTTCCGTTGCTTCACTAACAATATCATGCATCTTCTCTTGTAAAATATCATCAATCCGCCTTTTTACGATTTCTTCATCCTTATCTGACCATAATTCTTTTGGTTCATAATGACGCTGCTCATCCTCAACAGGACTTTCTTTTTTTTCTGACAGAAAAAAACTGATACCAATCAATAAAAAACCAATGAGTAAAAGCACTACTTCTAAAACTGTCATTTGCCATACCCTTTCCGTAATATTATATTTTTATATCAATAATACTTTCTGAAACAGGTTCTCTTTCCTTTGTTTCCTCTTTCTTCTTGTTCTGCTGTCTCCTTTGGTTTTGTCCTCCCTTTTTATTTTGAGACTCACCATATGCATAATCTGGCCATTTTTTCTTCGTTTCGATCGTTTGTCTGCTATCGTGCATCACTTGATTTGAAAACTGGCTCTCAGCATGCTGCTTCATTTGCTCTGCATGTCGAATTTGATTTCCATGATTCATCGAAGCTTCCTGTGATCGGGGAGCTACTGTTGCAATATCAATTGGTCTTATTGGCATCTCATCAACTCCTCTCTACAGCACCTCTAAAAGGTAATTACCTGCTCTTTTATGTCTGCTCCTTCCAAAACAAACTCTGTCTGGGTTATTGTCTCCCGAATAATTTTCATCATGTCTCGAATTACAATCTTAGTGCCGGCATAAACACGACTCTCAACTCGGATACTGACATCCCTTGCCTGTACTATCTGCTCATTTAAAAGAGCAAGTTTATTACTAACAGACTCCATATCTTCCATTAATTTACCTCGGTTAAGTTTGGCTACTTTTAAATAATTTTCCTGCTCTTCTGTCAATAAACCTCCTTGTCTCAGCACCTTGCCTAACATCATAATAACCTGATCCATCTTCTTTACTTCTTCAATCTTTGCACTCATCTGATCCTGAAGTTCTTTTGCTCTAATCTGTATATCTGTATCTGAAAGAATCTCTAGTTTTGTATCTGTTCCCATTGTAGAACCAACATTTCCAACCCTGATATTCCCATATGTCTTTATATATCCACCAGTAACAAGACCACGCTTTCCAGTAACCGTTACATCTCCTCTTGCTGTAATCTGCGAATGCATAACCGCATCTGACGTCAATTCACCTTCTACCTCAACAGTACAATTTTCCAAATATCTTGCGGCCACATTGCCCTTGGCCTTAAATACACCTCTTGACATCCCCTGCATTCCACTTTTTAAAACAATATTCCCACCAGCCTCTAATATGGCGCCTTCCACCACACCATTTACAATAATGTCCCCTTCGGCACACACTTTGTAACCAGTGAGAATATTTCCTGTAACTTCAACTGTTCCCTTATATTCAATATCTCCTGTAGAAGCATCTACATTATTTCGAACTGAATAAACATCCGAAACCATAACAAGACTATCCACTAACGTAACATGTCCTGCCACATCTGAAGTAATTGTTAAATGATCTTCAGACAAGGTAATATTGCGCCCAAAACGCAATCGCTGAATTTTAACCTTTTTAGGCGGAATCGGATTTCCCAATACACTTATTCCCGGCTCTCCCCGATCTGCAGGTTCCAAAGTTGCTAAAATGTCTCCCTGCTTAACCGGTTTAATGTTTCCTAATTTGTGAAAATCCACGCTGCCATCATCATTTCTTTTGGGCTTGGCAGTAACATTTGTATCAAAGTGATATGTAATTTTGGCATCATGCCCCTGTCTGGGCATAGTTGCCTTTGCAATGGCATAGTCTGTACAGTAATTTCTTTTAATCGCCAATATATCAACTATTTTCTGATTTATGCCATGAACAATACCTTTATCCTTAATTTCCTGAACAATATCTTTTTTTTCTAACTTTTTACCCCCCTCAGCGGGCGGATAAAATCTTATCACTGCATATAATCCGCTATCATCAACACGTGCCTGTACTACCTCTGATTCGGGCACACCAGAATCAGGACCTAAAAGGAATTCACTCGCAAACTTTCCAACCTTGATGTAATTTGTAAGACCAACAATATCATAACTGTTAATCGACTCCAAATTCAGATATTGAATAATATCATCTGCCGAAATCGAATTTCCTCCATCACTAGCATTATAAATCTTCAGCCACACACCACTATCCTTATGGATTAACTGAAAATAAGCATTTCTTTTCATTTTCCTTCTCCTTCCAGACCAACACTAAATACACTCAATAAAATAAATGCATAAAATCAATACCGTCCCCCAACTGTACCCTAATTTTTTGAAGTGCTTTTGTATGAAGTTGAGAAACTCTTGACTCTGAAACCCCCAAAATCCGGCTTATTTCTTTTAATGTCAATTCCTCATAATAATAAAACGTAATTACTTTCATTTCCTTTTCGGTTAATGCCTGTAATGCTTCCTGAAGCTGCCTCTTTAACTCCTGCTTTTCAATTGCCTGTTCCGGCTGCTCATATCTTTTTGTAGAAACAGGGTCGATTTGTGGTTCGCCATTCTGCTCTCTGTAATCGTCTAAATAAATTAAACTGGAAAACCGCACCTGACTTCTCCAATTGCCAAATTCCTCCTGTGATAAACCAAGTTCCTGAGCGATCTCTTCTTCTTTTGCCGGCCTCCCATATTCTGCTTCCAGCTTTTTTTCTGCATTTTCTATTTGACGTTGCCTCTGGCGCAAGGTACGTGGAATCCAATCCATTTTTCGAATCTGATCTAAAATCGCTCCCCGTATTCGAAGACTTGCATAAGTTTCAAATTTCACTCCTTTTTCCAAACGAAACTTATCAATGGCATCAATCAAACCAAAAATACCATAACCCACAAGATCATCATATTCTACCGTATAGCCCAAATACATACTCAATCGTCCTGCTACCAGCTTTACAACACCGGCATATTCTAAAATGAGTTTTTCTCTAAGTTCCGGGGTTTTTTTCTGCACATACTTTTCCCACAGCTTAGTTCTTTCTGTTTCTGTCATAAGTAATGTTCTTGCCCCCTCTTCCTATCTTCTCTTCTACTCTCCATTTACGATATTACTTAACTGATTTCTGTTTTCTGTTCCTCTTCAAGTGCTTCCTGTTCTAGACGTTCTCTTTCCAACTGCTCCTGCTGTTCTTCTTCCAAACGCTTTGCTTCCTCTAACTGTCTGATATTTTCTTCCTGCATTTTCCGTATAATATACTCAGCAACTGTACCAAGACAATAAAAAATAAGTAGAACAAGAATCAGCGCAACTAAACTATACAGCACATCCCAATGATTCATAATACTAATAATGGAACAAATCAATCCGGCAACCAGCATAATACATGCTGGGATATATCTGTTTTTCATGTTTTCACTCTTTTCTGTAATTCCCATTGCTTAAATAATTGTTACACCAATCCCAACTGCTTTAACAATCAATTCTCCCGTTGTAGGATTAAATTCAATTGTCCGTCCAAATGTCTTTCCCGTATCTTGCGAAATTAGTGGTATTCCTTTTTGGCTCAAAAATACCTTCGTCGCCTCCACATTTCGAGTACCGATATTAAGGTGCTCATTTTTTGAAGAAAAAGCAAACATACGAGCTCCTCCTGCAATTTTCGCAATCAGAGCACTAGATACACCATCTATCTGAAGCAACTCATTATACATATCCTGTAAACAGGTATCAACAAATTTATAGCGATTTTCATTGTTACTGATTACCCCGCTGTCCGGCAGCATAACATGTGCCATACCGCACCATTTAGAGGATGCATCGTACAAAACAACACCGATACATGAACCTAACCCCAAAGTTGCAATCGTCTGCGGAGGACGACAAATTTTATAATCTGCCATTCCTACCCGCAACGTATTTTCATTCATCCTCTTTTTTATCCTTTACTACATTCGGAATATTCAACAGTGAAATCAGGTTTTCCCCATTTTTCCCGATTCCATCTAAATATACCGCATTTTTTTCAGAAAGCTTAAAAGTCGGTTTCTCAATCGTAGATTCATCCAAATTAACAACCTCCCGGACTTCATCTACAATCATCCCAACCAATGACTGATCTTCCAATTTGGTAATAATAATTCTTGTTGAGCCAGCATACACATCTTCTTCTAAACCAAATCGACGTCGGAGACTCATAACCGGAACCACCTCACCACGGAGATTAATCACTCCCATATAATACGGCTGAGATTTTGGCACACGTGTAATTTTCTGCATACGTACAATATTGTCTACAAGCCCAATCTGTATTCCATATGACTCCTCTCCTAACTTTATTAC
>CATZVV010000123.1 GCA_958425285.1 uncultured Lachnoclostridium sp.
TTTTGAATTAAAAATATAGGTGCCTCTCTCATTTTCCTCAACCGGAAGATATTCACCCGGTCTGTTTTCTTCCATCAAATAATAACGCCAGCGGCATGGATGCGTACATGCTCCCAAATTGGCATCTCTTCCCGTAAAATAATTACTCAGAAGACATCTGCCCGAATATGAAATACACATTGCTCCATGCACAAAAGTTTCAATCTCTACCTCGTCGCCCACACAGTCTTTAATCTGGCGGATTTCTTCCAGAGATAATTCCCTTGCCGTTACAACCCTTGCAGCCCCTTGTGCTTTCCAAAACTGAAATGTCATGTAATTCACATTATTACTCTGTGTACTAATATGAACTTCGATTTCAGGACAAACCTCTCTTGCAATCGAAAATACACCCGGATCTGATATAATTAACGCATCCGGACAAATCTCTTTCAATTTCCGGAAGTATTGCCTTACACCTTCCAAATCCGAATTATGTGCCGTAATATTGGCAGTCACATAAACTTTTTTACCTGCCTCATGCGCAAATAATATTCCTTCTTTCATATCTTGAAGTGAAAAATTCTTTGCCTTTGCACGCAATCCGTACATTTCTCCACCGATATATACTGCATCTGCACCAAAAGCAATCGCCGTCTTTAATACTTCCAGATTACTGGCAGGCGCTAATATCTCCGGTTTTTTTTGCTGATTCATCTTTTTCCTCATTTCTACGCTTCTTTTTGTGCATAACACTTTGTACTAACTGTTACACCATCACCAAGCGACAGACAAATTGTCTCTAGCTGGCTATGATGTGTAATAACATGCAGATATTCCCTCATCCGGCTATGAATTGTCCTGTCACGCCTTGTAACAGCATAGCGCGACTCAATCACATCACCTTCATGTAATATATTATCAGAGACAAGAGTCCCTCCCTCTTCCAATAAAGCAAGGACATCTGTAAGAAATTTTAAGTATTGCCCCTTTGCTGCATCCATGAAAATAAAATCAAATGTTTTTCCTTCTATTACCAATTGCCGAAGAATGTCCTTTGCATCACCTTTAAGCAGATGTATTTTTTTCTCCGGATCATACTTTAAAAAATTCAACTCTGCTTCCTTAATTCTCGCCGGAACTTTTTCAATCGTTGTAATCTCTCCATTCGATAAAAGACATTCTTTCATAAACAATGCAGAATACCCTATCGCTGTGCCTATTTCAAGTATTTTTACAGGCTTTTTTGTACGTATCAGATAGCGTAAAAGATTTCTTGCAGGACGCCTTATGACAGGCACTTCTTCGCTCCTTGCCTTTTGCTCTAATTCAACAATATACGGCTTAGGAGAATCTATAAACGTTTCAAAAAACACCTCTATCCGCTCTTCATTCATTCCCCTTCACTCCTACTAATTCGTTCTAAAATTTCATCATAAGTCATACTCGTATTCAAAAAATACTTTCCAGGCACGAGCACACGGTTTCCCTCAATGGAAAGCCGAAGTCGAATATAAAAGGAATACTTATTAACAACAAGATGATTGGCTTCAAACTGTTTCGCAACTTCCCACTTTGATTCGCCCTTTTGGATCTCTACTGTCACATCCTCACCCGGAGGTTCAGAAACAACAACTTCACCAAAAATCTGATAAGAAAAATGGTAGGCCTCACGGCAGAAGTGAATTAAGAACACTGTAACCAGTGCAATTACCGTCACGTATAAAAGAATCATAACAATTACCCGTGTTACATCAATTGCAATACTTCTCTTCTTTGCCATAAGTCCTCCTTTCATCCACACGTTTTACAAGTCAAGCTCCATAATAATTGGAAGTATCATTGGATTCCGTTTGGTCTTTTTCCATAAAAAGTCGCTTAATGCGTCTTTCATTGTAGTTTTCATACGACTCCAGTCTGTAATCCCCTTATCCACACAGTGATCAAGTGCATCACATACAACCTCCCGGCACTCTTCCATTAAGCCTTCAGATTCCCTGACATATACAAATCCCCTTGAAACAATATCTGGTCCAGCCAGTACCTGATTACTTCCTCGCTCCAATGTAATTACAATAATAATCAAACCATTCTCAGATAAATGCTGGCGGTCTCGTAATACAATGTTTCCAACATCACCAACACCCAGACCATCAACCATAATTCCCTGTGCCTGCACTTTATCCACAATGCCTGCACGTGTTTCCGACATTTCAAGCACCGTACCTGAATTGATAATAAATACGTTTTCTTTCGGAATTCCCATCTCCATCGCAATCTTGCTGTTTGCCTGAAGATGCCTGTATTCCCCATGTACAGGAATAGCATATTTCGGTTTAATGAGAGAATACATCAGTTTTAATTCCTCCTGACATGCATGTCCGGAAACATGTGTATCCTGGAATATGACATTAGCTCCCTTCATTGACAACTCATTAATTACTTTAGAAACAGATTTTTCGTTTCCTGGAATCGGAGTAGAACTAAATATGACTGTATCTCCCGGTTTAATAGAAAGCTTACGGTGAATATCCGCTGCAATGCGGGATAATGCAGCCATTGCCTCTCCCTGACTTCCGGTTGTAATCAATACAAGTTGATCATCTGTATAATTCTTCATCTCCTCAATCGTAATCATTATGTTATCTGGCATTTTGATATAACCCAGTTCGGATGCTGTCGTAATAATATTAACCATACTACGACCTTCAATAATCACTTTTCTTCCATATTTTGCCGCAGAATTGATAATCTGCTGCACACGGTCTACATTCGATGCAAACGTAGCAACAATAATACGACTTTTTTTATTTTCTGCAAAAATGTTGTCAAATGTTTTACCAACTGTCCGCTCCGAACTCGTAAACCCTGGTTTAATCGCATTGGTACTATCCATCATCAGTGCCAACACACCTTTCTTACCCAACTCTCCAAAGCGTGCCAAATCAATTGTATCACCAAAAACCGGTGTGTAATCAACCTTAAAATCGCCAGTATGAACAATAATACCCGCCGGTGTGTAAATAGCCAGCCCGGCAGAATCAGCAATGCTGTGATTAGTTCGGATAAATTCAATACGGAAATCACCAAGATTAATATATTGTCCGTACTTTACTACTTTTCGTTTTACAACCTTTGTTAAATTGTGTTCCTTTAACTTGTTTTCAATAATTGCCATTGTCAAATTCGTGGCATAAATTGGTACATTCAGTTCTTTTAATATATACGGCAATGCACCAATATGATCTTCATGTCCGTGGGTAATGATAAATCCCTTTACTTTCTCCGCATTATCTTTGAGATAGGTAATATCCGGAATCACCAAATCCACACCTAGCATATCATCTTCGGGAAAAGCCAGTCCACAATCTACTACAATAATACTTTCCTCTGTTTCAAAAGCCGTAATATTCATTCCAATCCGCTCAAGTCCACCTAAAGGAATAATACGGATTCTTTCATTCCCGGTTTTCACTTTTTTACTCAAAAATTACACCTCATTCCATTTCTAAATTAATATCTTCTAATATTTCCTCAAAATATTTTGCAATTATCTTTTGTTCATTTTGGTCTTCTAATATTTCGTATGTTACAATTTCTCCGTCTTGTACTTGTTTTAAAATAAGTGCCTCTCCGTCCTCTTCCGGTGAATCTAATACAAGTAAATAAACACTACCTGCAATTTCTGCTTTTTCGAGTACATAAAAAGCTTCTTCACTGCCATCCTCGGCAGTAAAAATAATTTGTCCGTTTTCCATTGTTTACCTCCATGTCAAACATGCTCTATTGCTTCTCTATCTGCTTCGAATCAAGATATCCCTGTAAAATAAGCACAGCTGCTATTTTATCAACATATGTTTTTCGGTTTTCCCGACGTACGCCACCTTCCATTAGCACCTGCATAGCTGAAACTGTGGTCAATCTTTCGTCCCATAAAACAACCTCCAGTCCGGTTCTCGTTTCTAATTTTTTTCCAAACTGTTCTGTTTTTTCTCCACGCTCACCAATACTGTTATTCATATTTTTAGGATAACCCAATACGATTAAACCTACTTCATACTCTTCCACTAATTCTTCAATTCGTGCAAGAGTCTGACGCAGTTTATTCTCACTTTTTCTCTTTATAACTTCAACCGGCTGTGCAGTCAGATAAAGGGCATCACTAATTGCAACACCTACTGTCACCGAGCCGTAATCCAATCCCATGATTCTCAAATTGCCCTGCCTTCCTCCGGCAAGCCCACGCATAGTTTAAGAAGACAATTCTGCTCAATCACTCATCGCCCCATATTATTTCGAATATAATCTTCTAAAAACACTTCAATAATTTCATCACGTTCTGCACGCATAATCAAACTGCGAGCTCCCTTGTGACTTGTAATATACGTAGGATCTCCGGACATTAAATATCCTACTATCTGGTTTACAGGATCGTACCCTTTTTCCGTAAGTGCAGTGTAAACAGAAGCGATTACATCTCTTACATCGTAATCCTTCTCTACATCTACCTTGAAAAACTGCGTATTGTTAATCTCCTGCATAATCACACGTCCTTTGTCATAAATTCTAAGCTAACTACTATTCTAATATAACTACCGTAAAAACTCAAGATTTTTTTATAACATACCGGACATATACTTCCGACACCTCATTTTCCCGATATGCATTTTTGATTGCATCTTTCTTTGGAACAGCAATTTTTACATATCTCTCATTATGCCCTGTCAAATACTCTTCATTCTCCTTCTCTTGAAATTCTTCCCATAAAACTTTTTCATTTTTTCCAATAAAGGACTCTGCATAATCATTATAAAGACATCTGGCAAGCTGTAAAATCATATTACTTCGCACCGTTTTTTCAGATTCCGGCACCTGATTTTCCATGCTAGCGGCCTTTGTACCGCTCCGGACAGAATACTTAAATACATGGATATCTGCCAACTGAATTTCCTCTAAAAATGCCTTTGTTTTCTGAAATTCTTTTTCATCTTCTCCCGGAAAACCAACAATAACATCTGTTGTAATAGCAGGGTATTTAAAATAATGGCGAATCAGTTCACACTTTTCTTTGTATTCTTCCACTGTATAATGCCGATTCATCCGCTTTAAAGTCTCATTACATCCGCTTTGCAGTGAAAGATGAAAATGAGGGCATATTTTCTTATTCTTACTTAAACGAGCCAAAAAATTTTCAGTAATAATTCTAGGTTCCAATGAACCAAGACGAATCCTCCTAATCTGTGGAATTTTCTCAATCTCCTCCAGCAAGATCAAAAGCGGCTTTCCATCCAATTCCAGAAAACTCTTGCATTCCGACTTATCTACACCATAAGAAGATAAATGGATTCCGGTAATAACAACCTCCTTAAACCCTTTTTGTGCAAGCTGCTCAATCTCATTGATAACATCTGCCTGTTCTCTGCTTTTTAGCCGTCCCCTTACATAAGGAATAATACAATACGTACAAAATTGATTGCAGCCATCCTGTACTTTAACAAATGCACGAGTACGCTCATGTGCAAAATCATAATCAAACCCCGGCTTCCCCTCGGTCAACCTATACTCCGGGAAGCCTTTCGTACGGTACCAATTTAAAACATGCTCCACAATCTGCTCTTTTTCTTTGTTCCCCAACACAAGATCAATCTGTTCATCATTCTTCAAAGATTCTGCATCACTCTCTACATAGCATCCAACCGCTGCCACAAGCATATCCTTATTTTTCTTCTTTCCCCGGTGTATCATTTGTCGGGATTTCCGATC
This sequence comes from uncultured Lachnoclostridium sp., assembly GCA_958425285.1. Lineage (GTDB taxonomy): Bacteria > Bacillota > Clostridia > Lachnospirales > Lachnospiraceae > UBA933. The sequence continues at coordinate 5,743 of CATZVV010000123.1, forward strand.
AGCCATATTTGTAACCGTACATGTATTTATAACAAATATATCTGCCTTTTCTACTTTTTCGATTACTTCAAACCCTGCCTGTTGAAATTTCTCCATCATTTTTTCAGTTTCATAAAAATTCACCTTACAACCAAGAGTCATAAATGCTACTTTCATATCCAACTCCATTTCTCTGTCATTTTGCACAAATTATTTTTACATATTTTCTATATTCCGATATAATCTTGTAAATTTTT
>CATZVV010000124.1 GCA_958425285.1 uncultured Lachnoclostridium sp.
AAATACATCAAAATAGTGCACTTCATTTTTTATAAGTGAATGGAATCGTAACGTTCCGCTGCCTGCCACAGTTGAATTTTCACAAGAAGCTCCGACTCCTGTTCCAAGGTCCTTTACCTCACCATAAGTCTCCCCGCCATCTCCAACTAAGGTGTATCCTCTTCCCGGATGATCATAATCCATAAATCCAGTCCATTTATTTCCATTCCGGCTATTAAAATCATTGAGACGCTCCTTAACTTTCTGCCCTGCTTTCTTTGATAATTCAGCATAAACATTTGCGCTTCCAACACGTCCCTGTGAGGCTGCCAGAAGATTTTTCCGATAATACATAAAATTCTCAATAATATCATTTACCGAAAGCATATTGTAATAAAATTGCTCATAAAAGGCGTCTTTGCACGAATCGTCAAGTTTTCCATAGAGCTCATCCATTACTGCTGCTGCCTTTTTACTTCGTTCCAGCCAAAGCATGGATTCGTCTCCATTTGCAGTTGCACTAAATGGAATCGGATTATCGCCCCAGTCAGCTTTTGCATAAAACTCAGCCTTCCGCACTCCATTAATGCAAAAATACTCTTCTACTGCATCTGCCATTTTCTGAGCATCCGTCTCGTCCATATGGTAATCCCGCATGGCCTGCTGTTTCAAATATTTGTTTACGGTTGTATCATTCCAATACTCAGGATCCCATGCCATCTTTAAAAAGAATTCCATACTAGGTTCACTTGGCTTGATGTCGCCTACATTCAAAATCCAATAATCATTTGCACCAATATTATATCCCCGATGCATTTGCTCACTCATTACAAAAAGTGATGTTGAGTTTAGCCATAAATAACTTGATGGAGGACCCCAGTACGAGATATGATAATAAATTCCGGCTCCGCCTTTACGATTTGCTTCCTCTTTTGTTAAGTCCTGCCTTAAATAATTTTCATTATCCTCTGCCCACATAAGTATAACATCCGAATTATCATCTTTCCAGTTTTGGATGCCATCCTCATTAAAATCCTGACTTCCATCCCATAACATGAATTGGTTCAATCCATCATTATAAACATCATTCATCTCTTTATAAGGAACCAGTGCCTGTGGAATTTTTTGTACATTTTCCTCACCATAAACCTCAGCGATAAGTTGTCGTTGACAGGAAATTACATCCTCCATCATCTCCACTTTTTTTTCTTTATCTGTACTGCCACTATAAATGTCCAAGTTCTCACAGTTAAAAGCTTCATCATGAGGGCCGCGCACTCCCAGCGTCAGAATACTTTCAAAGTCTTTATTCGCTTCTAAACGTTCTTTCCAATACGCCAAGAGAACTTCTTTATTCAAGGTAAAATCATATGCCTTATAGGAATCTGACGGATACTTTACATCTGAAAATCTGCCTTTATTCTTATTAAACCAATCTCCCCACTCACCTACGTTATTTCTTAACAAAATTTCACAATGGGAAGCGCTCATAATAATACCATATTCGGCAGCCTCTTTTGCATTTACAGAATTTCCGTCTGCATCTACTACTTTATTAAATGCAACAGAACAACCATGCATTGCCGGCCAAAGTGTATTTGATTTTAGACGGAGCATCAGTTCAAAGACTTTTCGGTAATAGTTCACTCCCGGTCCCTCGGTTCCATCCTCAGTAAATTTTTTCTCTGCCCAGACATTGGATTTTTCTTCATCATTAATAAAAATACCTCGATATTTTACATCTGGTCCATCATTTACAATTGGTTCCGCCATATCAATTTCGATCTTATCCTTTACCTCTACCGGAACATCACTATACCAATAAAACGGCGATACACCTATCTTCTCTGATATGGTATATATACCATATATGGCACCTCGTGCATCACTTCCTGCAATTACGAGTGCCTCATCAACTCCATCCACTGGATTCTTAACCTTCTTGATGACATAACCTTCCCATACGCCTTCCAATTCCTTTGCTTCATCTAACTTTCCGGCAGCCATTAGCTGCTGAATAAACTTACTGTCATCAACGGTTCCGACAATAATTGCAGATTTTGATTCAATCTGTGCAGAATCTGTCACTAAATCCGATACTTTATTTGCTTCTGCTGCTTCCAGCCGCGCTCTTTGCGCCGCTGCAGAATCATCAAATATCTGTTGAATTTCTTTATAATCAATCGCTCCCGTTACCATAGCAATATCTTGTCTCAAATCACCAACAGCACGTGCAATTTGCTTATAATCACGCTCGGCATATTCATTTTCTTTCGAATTCTGATAGATTTCATCCATTACAATCGGTACGGTTTTTACACCATTGTAAATACTCATCGTTTGAGGCATCGCACTTTCTTGTGGCATACCGCTTCCTGTTGGCGTTGGACTATTTTCAGGAGTATTGCTTGACTGAGATGTTTTACTTTCCTGAGGTGCTTCACTTTTCTGAGCATTTCCATTTTCGTTTGGTTTAGAAGTAACTTTTGCTGGTGTATTACCTTTCTTTTTAATCACCTTAACCTTTACAACTGCCTTTGCCTTTTTGTTTCTTTTTGAACATACAGTAATTTTTGCATTTCCGACCTTCTTCGCTTTAATAATTCCCTTTTTGCTTACCGTAGCCACTTTCTTTTTACTTGTTTTGTAAATAACCGCTTTACTTGCTTTTGCAGGCCTTACCTTCTTTACTTTCAATTTGAATGTTTTCCCTACCTTCAATGTTATTTTCTTTTTGTTCATAACAATTTTCTTTGCTTTCGGGGCAGCCTTTGATAACATATTATTTCCAAATATACCGGAAAACACCATTGCCCCCACTATCATTACACATAGCGTTTTCCTAATAATTACTTTGTTCATTGCTTAACCTCCAAACTATTAAATATTCTTATATAATATAATACTATCACATATCGCATGTTTCATTGCGCTAATAAACATATTTATTGCTTTTTCATACTTTTCTGTGAAGCAAGCAAGTGAAACGCTATTTTTCGTATATAAAAAGAAGACAACCCCAATCAACAAGAACTTCCATTAAAAATAAATTTGTTCTAAGTCAATTGAAACTGCCTTCTATTTACAGCATTATTCTAATAAATAAACACTGCTTCCTTGCTTTCAGCAAGTTCATATATTTTTGCTGCATCATTTAAAGATAAGTTGATACAGCCATGAGATCCTCTGTATTTATAATAATTCTTCGTCCACTTTGACCAATTCTGCCACGTTGCGGAGTGGAAACCTGTTCCCGACCACATAATACGCGTCCAGTATTTTACCGGTGTCCGGTAATCCTCACCGACTAAAGTCTTAGCAGGCATACGTTCTTTAATATAATATGTGCCTGTTTTTGTCTGACGTTCCGGTACTGGTTTGCCGGTTATACATTTTGCCGTAAATACGCACTTTCCCTTTCGCCATACATATACCTTTTGTTCTTCGAGAGAAACTTCAATATAATTTTTCGGATCCCAATCCTCACTGAAAGTTTCGTAATCCTTCCTGGCCCCGGTCAAAACATATTGCGGTTCCAGCACATCTGTTAATGACTGTTTATTTTCCTCCGACGGATTGCTTAAATAGGTGTCAATTTTCTCCTGCTTTCTCAGCTTTTTAATTGCCTTTACAGCCTGCGTGGTCATTTTCCCTGAATCTAGGATCCAACCATAATCACCACCGCTGATTTCAATTTTTTTGCCACTATGTGTCTTAAATTTTCTCGTAGCACCTACTGTATTATACTTCGCACTGAGTTTTTCAATCCAGTTTCTAACTCTCTTTTTCCGGACAGTCAACTTATCCCCATCAAAAGAAATCCAACGGTAAATCATGTCTGGAGTAATTGTCTCAAAGGTATCCTCGCCCATGTCCCAACTAATCCAATGATTAATAACCTGATTGTAGCGATTTAATTCTTCAATCAATTCCGTGCTATCCTGTTTAATCTCAGGACTCTTATATGCATTCTCGTCATTTCCTGCTGCCTTTAAGTCAACGGTATGTTCAAGATTTGTTAAAGCTTGATGTATCTTTTGACATAATTCATTTACATCCAGACGATTTCCATATACCTCCGGAACAATTTCAAGTGCCCCCTTACTCTTGGAATATTTCAGATATGCATTTTGGGGTTTCACAATCTCATAATCCGAACTACCCTTTACGAGCTTAGATGCCCGAATCAAATCTTTCAATTTCTCTTTTGAAAAAGAAACTCCGCAATCTTCTTCCTTTTTCGTAAATAGCTGAAATAAAAAGTATTTCTCATGTTGTAAATCATAGATCTCTTTAAGGTTCTCATCAATCGAAAGCCGGAAATCAATTTCCTGTCTTGCAATAGACAATTTCCCATTTTCTCTTCCGAGTATCTCGATACCATAGTCCTCGAAGGCTTCCTCCAGCCGCTCTTTTGATTCCTCAAATGTACAATTTGAAACATCAATTCCATTTATTATCGTTCCGTTATACCATCTTCCATGATAAAATACGGAAGCAGTAATAAGCATTATAACTACAACTGCTGCCGTACTTATCCCTGCAATCTGAAGTTTATTTAACTTTTTCATACTTAACCATTCTTTCCCTAAAATTCTAAGCTATTCTCATTTATTAACCATACATTGATTTCAACTATCTGTCAATATTCATTCCTCAAATACCAGATTTTATATGATTTCCCAGATAGTACCCTCTCTTGTATCTTTAATAGAAATTCCCTTCGATAACAGCTCTTCGCGAATTGCATCTGCTTTGGCAAAATCCTTTTCTTTTTTTGCCGACTTGCGCTCTTCGATTTTTTCAATAATATAGGCTTCCAAATCCGAATCAACCTCTGCTTCTTCATTTTCTGCAGGATGGCAAAGATTAAGGGAAAGTACCTGGTCAAACTCTTCCATCAGAAATACTTTTGTTGTATCATTGGTATCTGCCTTTAATACATCATAAAGAACTGAAATTCCCATCGAAGTATTTATATCACTCCCCAATCCATCTTCAAAGCTGCGGCGATACACCTCTACTGCCTCTGCATCCAGTTCCTCTCCATCGCCTGGATTTAATGAAGCAATCTTTTTCACTAGCTTATCATATGCTTTCTCCGCATTGTCCAGCGCTTCATAGGAAAAAACAAGCGGTTTCCGGTAGTGGGATTGTAAACAAAAGAAACGGTAAACAACGGGATTATATTTTTTACTTTCAAGCAGGGATACAGTCAGAAAATCCCCTTTCGATTTGCTCATCTTTCCGGACGCATCATTTAAATGCAAAACATGAAACCAATAATTACACCACCTATGTCCTATATAGGCTTCACTCTGGGCAATCTCATTTGTATGATGCGGAAATGCATTATCAATCCCTCCACAATGAATATCCAAATACTCTCCCAAATGCTTCATACTAATGCAGGCGCATTCAATATGCCAACCCGGATAACCACGTCCCCAGGGACTATCCCACTTTAATTCCTGATCATCAAATTTAGACTTAGTAAACCACAAAACAAAATCACTTTTATTTCTTTTGTTCGTATCTTCTTCTACACCCTCACGTACACCAACTGATAAATCTTCCTCATCATGCTCTTGAAATACATAGTACTTTTCCAACTTAGACGTATCGAAATAGACGTTGCCGCCTGCTTCATAGGCATAGCCTTTTTTCAACAATCCATCTATCATCTGAATAAATTCATCGATACATGCTGTTGCCGGCTCAACAACATCCGGTGTTTTAACATTTAACTTCCGACAGTCTTCAAAAAAAGCGTCTGTATAGAATTTAGCAATCTCCATAACCGTCTTATGCTCACGCTTTGCCCCCTTTAACATTTTATCTTCACCCGTATCCGCGTCACTTGATAAGTGTCCCACATCTGTTATATTCATGACACGCTTCACATCATATCCGGCATAGCGCAAATATTTTTCCAGGACATCCTCCATAATATAACTCCGAAGATTGCCAATGTGTGCAAAATGATATAC
>CATZVV010000125.1 GCA_958425285.1 uncultured Lachnoclostridium sp.
TTCCTCTGCTTTTTTCATCTGTCCAATAATTTCATTTGTATTAAAGACTGTATCTGCTACTTTTATATCGGGTGTAACTGCACATACTTTTACAAATCCATCTTTCATTGAAACCCTCCATACAGAAACAGGGCAGCTTTCGCTGCCCCACAATTCTTTAGTAAATCCCCAAAATGCCGGTTCTTGATTTTTGACTCCTAGCAAATGCTAGGTGGGCAACCGCATGTACCTTTCAGCCTTCCGTTGTTAATGAAACCATTCATACACAATGTGCAGTGACGGCCTGACATCCACGTACAGATATAAGAATCCCGTTTAAAGTAATGTAGGTTCAAAAATTCAAGAGGTGTCGCACATTTCAGGTTTTTTATGATGTTATTATTATACTCAATTTACACTCATATATCAAGAGTAATATTTTCCACTTTACTTTCAATCGTACTCGTGTGCAGGTAAAGTTACAATAAAACAGCTTCCTTTTCCCAACTCACTCTCCACACAAATAGTTCCATTATGGCGCTTTACAATTCCTTTTCCAACAACAAGGCCAAGTCCGGAGCCATCTTTCTCATTGTGATTTGTACCTCGATAAAATTTTTCAAAAATATCCTCCTGATGCTCTTTTGCAATTCCAACACCATTGTCTTTTACTTGGACTACAATATTAGCTTTCTCCTTTGCAATGTACACTTCAATTTTTGATTTGGGGTAAGAATACTTAATCGCATTTTGCACCAAAATCAAAAACAACTGCCGAATACGATCATAATCTCCAAGTATCATACTACACTCATCATCATACTCCAGACTTACAGTCATCTGCTTTTCTGCCATAAGAACTCTGGCACTCCGCAGTACGTCCTGTGCCACTGCAATCACATTAATAATTTCCATATCAAGCATAAAATCGGGATTCTGCAATTTTGACAAAACAAGCAAATCGGCAACCAGCCGCTCCATACCACTGCATTCCTTTAAAATCCGGTTATAGTATTCCTGCTTTTTTTCTTCTCCCTGTACATATCCATCTGCCAGAGTTTCCGCATAACCTTTCATAACTGTAATTGGGGTTCTGAGTTCATGTGAAACATTGGAGAAAAAATCCCGACGATTCTGCTCTATATTATTCCGCATAATTTCTGCTTCCTGCAATTGTTCAGACAAAACATCCAGACTATGTGCCAATTCCCCGATTTCATCTGTACGGGTTACTTTTGTCTTCCCCACATAGTTTCCCGCCGCAAGACGCAATGCAAGCTGCTTCATTTGGGAAATAGGCCGAACAATCTGTCTGGTAAAAACAACAACAAGAATGAGCGAAACGAAAAAACCAATTCCAATACTTATCATCAGGTATCTCTGATACTGAGAAATGCTGTTTTCCGTTTCCTCTACAGTTGCATTTAATACAATCACTCCAATTACATGACCTGCACCATTCATAATTGGAGTAGCATAGTGCAGCATCGTTTTTTCATAAATGGCATCAAAATCACTATAACTTTTCTTCTTTCCCTTATAGGCACTTTCAATAATATCTGATGTCCCTTCAGGCAGTTTGACATCTGCCAACTCAATATTGGCAAAATCACTGCTCATGGCATATTCCCGTTCCTCATCTGTCAAAATCCAGATATCCGTACTTTGCATCTCACCAAAGTCTTCGATTGCACCTAAATAGGAGGCGAATTCTTCTGTACTACCTTCTGCTACTGCATTTTCTACCTGTACACCAATATTTTCTGCAAGTGTATCCATCTGATTTTCATATACCTGCATAATATTATTCCGGTTCAGACTCGAAAAAATCAAGCCTGTCAAAGTGAGCAAAACAATGAGTACTACACCAAAGTATATGTAGACTCTCCAGAATAAATGCTTCATCTATTCACCTGCCCTTAAACATTAAGCTCGAATTTATATCCAAGTCCCCAAATCGTTTTAATTTCCCAATTGGGATGACTGACTTTATCTAATTTTGCACGAAGACGCTTAATATGAGAATCCACTGTACGACTGTCACCAAAATAGTCTTGTCCCCATAAGCTATCCAACAAATTATCTCTTGTAAAAACTTTGCTTGGATTTTCTGCCAGAATCCACATTGTTTCTACTTCTTTTTTTGTCATAGGAAGCTTTTCTCCTCCAACAAAAACAGAATATGTTTCCAGATTCACAGTCAAGTCACTTATATTAATAATTTTATTATCACTTTCGCTGTCAGTACGATTCATCCTGCGCAGTACGGCGCGAATTCTTGCCATTACTTCACTTGGGCTAAATGGCTTTACAACATAATCATCTGCACCAATATCCAATCCCATTACTCTCTCGTAATCTTCTCCTTTTGCCGTCACAAGAATAATTGGGACATCCGAAATTTCCCTGATTTTTTTGCAAACCCTATATCCATCCATTCCTGGCATCATAATATCAAGGAGTACAACACATGGATCTGATTTTTTGAACATCTGCCATGCTTCAATCCCATCTTTTGCAACAATCGGTTCATATCCTTCACCTGCCACATACGTAGCCAGTACTTCAGTAATACCTTCATTATCATCTGCAATTAAAATCCTCTGCATTTCCGTTCCTCCTTTTGTTTTCTTTATTTCGCAATACTACGCTCTCGCCCCTACCTCATGTGCTTCGCACATTTCACTAACTTACCGCTCGCGAAGTAAATGTCGCCTATCGGCGTCGCTTCCTTCTCTTCGCTTTTCGCAATACTACTCGTCACTTTGTGACTTCCACGGACTTCGTCCGTGCTTTGCTTTGCAAAGGTAGTATTGCTCATAAGTTACATTATAGTGGAGGTTTTTTGGTAATTCAAGTGGAAAATATAAGTGACATTATTGTGCCATAGTTGGATGATATTTTTAATCTACAAAGAAAAGGGAAAGGGGAATAACCTTTGAAAAAAAGAATTCTATTTTTGCTGATTCTGTTACTTTTTGTAACGATGGTACTGGGTTCTCCTGAAATATATGCTGCGAAGAAACAAACTCAGGTTAGGCTGAATGTTCAGAATCTGTCTCTGACAAAGGGTAATCAATACAAACTGCGGGTCTATAATGCAAAAAAGAACTACAAGATTTACTTTACAAGCAGCAATGGGAATATTGTTTCCATTGGTTCCAAACGACCGAAAGGACGAAAGGTACAAATTAGTGCCGAGAATATTGGCACCGCTACAATCGATGTAAAAATAAAAGTAAAAAAGCGAGTTGTTGCTCTTTTAAGCTGCCAGATAGAGGTGACACCACCGGCGATTAGCATTAAGTTTTCGCGCAGAAAACTGGAAATGGTTTCTGGTGACTCACTTACACTTCGTATTATTACAAAACCAAGCTCTGCAAATGTACAACCAATTTTTGAGTCCAGCAATACCGGCGTCGTACAAGTCAATGCAAAAGGACGTGTTTGTGCAATGGCTCTTGGTGAGGCAATTGTAACAGCGACATTACCTACCGGTCAAAAAACGCAATGCAGAATTACAGTAACAGACGGAATCCCCTGGGATTCTCCTCCAACACATTCTCCGCAAATAACAGAACGGTCACTGCTTGATATAAACAGTGACCGTTTTATTATTTACATTCTATAATATACCATTATACCTTCTTTTTATACATCCGGTTTTTAATTGCTCCAAGTATAAGCAAAACAGCTGATGTTGCAAATGCTGCTGTTATAAAACCAAGCCAGCGTCCCGGTACAGGAAGAAATTGCGCTGCTCCAAACAACACAACCTCAATTACCAGGGTAATACGAGTGCGTACAATGATTTTCTCTTTTCTTTTTCCCCGAATCGGTTTATTAGGATCTTCAACCGGCGCCAGTAAAAGCACGACAATCACATCAAAAACAGCAATTATCAGACGCCATACAAATGGAATATCACCAACAAAATAACAAATCAGCGCAAAGTAAAGGCAAAAAATCAAAGAGCAGGACCAATATGTAGAAGCATGGAATCCCCCTGAATACTTACGCAGCGGACAAAAAAATGCCAAAAAGAGCAGTGCCTCTAGCAAACATCCAAACACAAACCCAATGACCAGTACAAAAATGGTATTCACAACAGAGCTTAAAAACAGCTCTGCACCATAAACAAGTATCTCAAAATCATCCCTTTTTTCTCCTGTCTTACCAATAAAATACGATGTAAGACTTGTTGCCAATTTATGATACATAGTTATCCCCCCTTCACTATCTATCCCGCATTATTGTACCATCTCAATTACTTTTGTTGGACATTTTTCCACACATTTTCCACATCCTGTACATTTTTCGGCATCGATATGAGCCAGATTTTCTGTTACCGTAATCGCCTGAAACTCACATTGTCTGGCACATAAACCACATCCGATACACCCAGCCTGGCAAACCGCTTTTACTTCTTTGCCCTTAGCCTTTGAGCTGCACAAAACATGAACATTCGCATCATACGGAACAAGTTCAATCAAATGATTCGGACAGACCTTGATGCATTTTCCACATGCCTGGCAGTTTTCCTTATCCACAATGGCAACACCATTCTGAATATAAATAGCATCAAATGGACATTCTGATACACACGAACCAAGTCCCATGCAACCATAGTCACAAGCCTTTTCACCTCTTCCTGGAATCAATGCCAGTTTTCGGCAATCGGCAAGTCCATCATAATGATATTGGTTCTCGGTCCGGTCACAAGTTCCCTTACACTTTACCCTAGCGGTCATGCGAACGGTTTCTTCCGCCTCCACTCCAAGAATCTCTGCCATCTTCTGATTATTTTTTGCTGCCGAAGGGCAGGCTCCTACTTTTGCATCACCGCTTACAAGTGCCTTTGCAAGTGCATCACAGCCTGCAAATCCACAACCGCCACAGTTGCTTCCCGGCAAAAGTTCTCGAATCTGTATCTCTCGTTCATTCACTTCTACAGCAAACTTTTTCCCTGCAATTCCAAGCAACAGTCCAATACACAAGCCGGTTCCGCCTATGACTGCAACTGCAATTAATATACTCATTATATCCATACGCGATTCCTTTCTATAAAAGCCCGGCCAGACTGCCAAACCCACAAAATGCGATTGCCATAAGTCCGGCTGTAATCAAAATAATCGGAGAGCCTTTAAAAGCTTCCGGCACATCACAATGCTCAATCTTCTCACGAATCCCTGCCATAATTACAATAGCAAACAAAAATCCAACCGAAGTTCCAAGTCCATTTACTACACTCGTTAATATATCATATTCCTTTTGTACATTCGTAAGTGCAACACCCAAAACAGCACAATTTGTCGTAATTAAAGGCAAGTATACACCAAGTGCATTATAAAGCCCTGGCATCAGCTTTTTTAAAACCATTTCTACAAACTGTACAAGAGCTGCAATAATCAAAATGAATACAATTGTCTGAAGGTAAGTCACTTCCAAAGGAACTAGCAAAAACGTATTTAGTAATGCCGTCACAAAAGACGCAATTGTAATAACAAAGACAACGGCTGCCCCCATACCGGCAGCTGTCTCAACCTTTTTCGAGACTCCGAGAAATGGACATAATCCAAGAAACTGACTCAATACACAGTTATTTATCAAGGCTGCCCCAATCAACACTAATATCAGGTTCATTTACATGCTCTCCTTTCTCGTTTCCGTTTTACTCATGCCAATGCAGCCACCACATGCACTACAATCGTGATTACATTCTGTTGCCTTACCCTCCCTGTTTGTCGCAGATGGAAGCTGCAATTTATTTTGTATTGCAGTCAGCATGGCTAACACGAAAAATGCCCCCGGAGCCAAAACAAAAATGGTCGCCGGCTCAAAAGAAGCAGGTGTTACTTTCAAACTGAATATAGCTCCGCTTCCAAGCAACTCACGAAAGATTCCAATCAAAGTAAGACCAAACGTAAAGCCAAGTCCCATACCAAT
>CATZVV010000126.1 GCA_958425285.1 uncultured Lachnoclostridium sp.
GCTTGTTGTAATAAAGAAAGATCAAATGAGAGAACCTTATGACCGTTCCAAATTAGAAAAGGGGGTTTTTCGTTCCTGTATAAAACGACCTATTTCGATTGACCAGATTAACGAGCTTGTTGATAATGTAGAAAGTATGATTTTTAACATGGAGGAAAAAGAGGTGCCAAGCTCTAAGATTGGTGAGATATTGATGGATCGTTTAAAAGAACTGGATCCTGTAGCTTATGTTCGTTTTGCATCTGTTTATCGGGAGTTTAAGGATGTTAATACGTTTATGGATGAGATCAAGAAAATCTTGGATAATCAATAAGAGTAGTTGGTAGAAAAGTATTTAAAAACGATTGAGTATTCTGTTTATCTGTGTTAGACTAAGTATGGGTTATTTCTTCCCTGAGGAAAGGGAAGGTTTTCTATGTTTAGTAATGTATTTTGTGCTCACATCTATGGAATGGAGGCACGTATTATTCAAATTGAGGCAGACATTTCAGATGGTCTGCCCGTTTTTCATATGGTAGGTTATCTTTCTTCTGCAGTTCGGGAGGCAAAAGAACGTGTGAATAGTGCAATCAGGAATGCAGGGATTCGTTTTCCTGCAAAGAAGATTGTTATGAATTTTTCGCCAGCAGATATACGCAAAGAAGGAACTGCATTTGACCTGCCGATTTCTATTTCTCTATTGGCCGCATTCGGCTATATTCCGGTTGATATGTTAAGTCACTATCTGATTGTGGGAGAGTTGGGCTTAAATGGGAAAATTCGTCCCATAAAGGGTATTTTGCCAATGGTTCTGGAAGCAAAAAGGAATGGTTTTCAAGCTTGCCTAATTCCCTTTGAAAATGCGATTGAAGGAGGAAGCGTAGAGGGCATTAACGTATTTGGAGTACGAACGCTTTGTGAGGTGATCGGTTTTTTTCGAGGAACCGTAAGTTTACAAACTACAAATGTAGAGTGGAAAAGAGGGGAGGCAGAAACAAACCGTCTTTGCTTTTCAGATGTATATGGGCAACAAAGCGCTAAAAAGGCACTCGAAATAGCGACGGCAGGAATGCATAACATTTTGCTTATGGGACCTCCAGGAACAGGGAAAACAATGCTAGCTAAAAGAATACCAACGATTATGCCGCCTTTAAGCCGCTCTGAAAGTGAAGAAGTTACAAAGATCTATAGTATATGTGGTATGTTAAAAGAAAATCAGTCCATGATAACGGAACGGCCTTTCCGGAATCCTCACCATACCATTCCTCCTTCTGCATTGATTGGGGGTGGTGTAAATCCGAAGCCGGGAGAGATTACACTTGCAAATGGTGGGGTTTTATTTTTAGATGAATTTTTGGAATTTAAACATACTACAATAGAACTGCTTCGTCAGCCAATGGAGGAACGAAAAATTATAGTGTCAAGACAGAATGTGTCCTACGAGTATCCATGCAATATGATGGTAGTTGCTGCTTCCAATCCATGCAAGTGCGGTTTTTTCCCAAATACAAAAAAATGTAGTTGTTCACCGAAGGATATTCGTCAATATATGCAGAGGGCAAGTCATGCAATATTGGATCGAATTGATTTGCATGCACAAACAATTTCATCCGAATACATTCATTCAGATGAAAAAGGAGAAAAATCAACAGAAATTCAAAAGAGGGTTGAATCTGCTAGAATAATACAGGAAAAACGTTATCAAAAGGATGGAATTTATTATAATGCTCAAATGTCTCCGAAACAGATTGAAAAATACTGTAAACTCGGAAAAGAACAGCAGGATTTTATTGAATTCGTTTATCAAAAAGAAAATTGTAGTATTCGGGGGCTGCATCGGATGCTCCGTGTGGCGAGAACCATCTCGGATTTAAACGGGGGTGGTCAAATTACAATGGAACAGCTTACTTTAGCTGTAAAACTGCACACAAGGGTAAGGATGGATTTTTGATAGTGAGAGGGAAGTGCAAAACAATTTATTGAGGAAAAATCCTTTGACTCAGGAAATTGTGATGCTTCGGAATGGAGGAAAAATGAATGAAGAATTGTATTGGTTCTGGTTTGCAAACATTCCGGGAATAGGAACCAGAAAAGGAAAAATTCTGCTTCAGTATTTTCATACACCAGAGCAGATTTTTTATGCAAAAGAAAAAGAATTATGTGAAATTGATGGTATTACAGTGCGGGATGCAAAATATATTTGTAAAGCGGAGCGGAAAGACCTCAAAGGAAAATACATGAATTTGAAAAAGAGAGGTATTGAATTCGTTCCACTTGTTTCTAACGAATATCCGAATCGTCTGAAACAGATTGATGATCCCCCTCTGGCAATTTATGCGATGGGACATTTGCCTCCGGAGGACAAGCAATCAATTGCAATCGTAGGAGCAAGAAATTGTAGTTATTATGGAAAAGAAATGGCAGAATATTTTGCGGGAGTATTGGCAGAAAGCGGATTTTCAATAATTAGCGGTATGGCAAAAGGAATCGATGGATTTGCTCACTGGGGGGCAATGCGAAAAAATAAAGAAACCTATGCAGTGCTGGGGACAGGAGTGGATATTTGTTATCCTAAGTGTCACACATTACTATATCAGCATATTATTCAGACAGGGGGAATTATCTCAGAGTTCTTACCCGGAACAACTGCAGCACCGTGGCATTTTCCTATGCGTAATCGTATTATCAGCGCTTTGTCAGATGGTATTTTACTTGTGGAAGCAAGAAGAAAAAGTGGTTCCCTTATTACTGTAGATGCAGGATTGGAGCAGGGAAAAGATATTTTTGCAGTTCCTGGGAGAATTGGTGATGAAAAAAGTGAGGGATGTAATGAAATGATTCGTATGGGTGGAAATCTTGTAAATTCGCCGCAACAAATTGTAGAGTATTATTCCCTTTTATTTTCAAGTAGTAATAAAAATCATGAAAAAGTAAATATTTTTCTTGAAACCACAGAAAAAATAGTGTATGCTAATTTACGTTGTGAGCCTAAACATATGGACGAAATTGCAACTCAGTCCGGTCTGACTGGTACTGAAGTACTGAAAGCACTCATATCACTGGAGAATAAAAGTCTGTGTGAGGAAGTAATGCAAAATTATTATATAAGGAAAGTTATTTGAGAGCGGAGGGATATTATGCCAAAGAGGTATCTTATTATTGTAGAATCACCGGCAAAATCCAAAACAATTAAAAAGTTTTTAGGAAGTAATTATCAGGTGGTCGCTTCCAATGGACATGTACGTGATTTGCCAAAGAGTCAGATGGGGGTTAGTCCGGAAAATGATTTTGAACCAAAGTATATTACAATCAGAGGAAAAGGTGAATTATTAGCAAGTCTTAGAAAAGAAGTAAAAAAGGCAGATAAGATATTTTTGGCTACTGACCCCGACCGTGAAGGAGAGGCTATTTCGTGGCATTTGATGAATGCCTTGAAACTTGACTCAAAAAAAACAAGTAGAATTACTTTTAATGAAATAACAAAAAATGCAGTTAAACAGTCAATTAAACAATCTAGAAATATTGATATGGATCTGGTGGATGCTCAACAGGCGAGAAGGGTACTTGACCGAATGGTTGGATATTCTATTAGTCCTTTGTTATGGGCAAAGGTAAAGAGGGGGTTGAGTGCCGGACGGGTACAATCAGTTGCTCTTCGGATTATTGCAGATCGTGAAAGTGAGATTGAAGCCTTTATTCCGAGTGAATATTGGACGTTGGATGCATCTTTTCAAGTTGATTCTTATAAGAAACCTCTTATTGCGAAATTTTATGGGACTACTGAAAAAATGAGCATATCCTCAAAGGAGGAACTTGACCGTATTGTGGCAGATTTAAAAGGAGCCAGATACAAGGTTGCAAGTATTAAAAAAGGTGAGAGAAACAAAAAACCTCCTCTGCCATTTACGACAAGTACGTTGCAGCAGGAGTGTGCAAAAAATTTGAATTTTGCAACGGGAAAGACAATGCGTGTTGCGCAGCAGTTATACGAGGGTATTGCTGTTAAAGGCCGAGGTACAATTGGTCTGATTTCTTATCTTCGTACGGATTCAACAAGAATTTCAGAGGAAGCGGATCAGGCATGTCGGCAATATATTACGGAGAACTTCGGCTCGGATAACCTGATTGAGGATGGAATGGTTGTAAAATCGAGTAAAAAAATTCAGGATGCGCATGAGGCAATTCGTCCTACCTATGTCGATTTGTCTCCTGCTATGGTAAAAGATTCTCTGTCCAGGGATCAGTTTCGGCTTTATCAGTTAATATGGAAGCGCTTTGTAGCCAGTCGTATGCACTCTGCGAAATATGAGACTCTATCCGTTAAAATTGAAGGGAAAGGATATCGGTTTACCAGTTCTGGTTCCCAACTGGTCTTTCCTGGATTTATGTCTGTTTATCAAACGGAGGAAGACAAAGAGGAAAGCAATAGTATTTTAAAACATTTAACAAAGGAATCAAAGATTAAATTAAATGAATTAAATGAAAATCAGCATTTTACCCAGCCGCCTGCTCATTATACAGAAGCATCTCTTGTAAAGGCATTAGAGGAGTTAGGCATTGGCCGGCCAAGCACATATGCACCAACAATCTCAATACTCATTTCACGGCGATATGTAGCAAAAGAGAATAAAAATTTATATCTTTCGGAGTTAGGGGATATTGTGAATCAAATTATGACAAGTGCCTTTCCTAGTATTGTGGACGTAAACTTTACCGCTACGATGGAAGCGTTGCTAGATAGTATTGCAGAAGGAACTGTTGAGTGGAAAACAGTTGTGAGAAATTTTTATCCGGATTTACAAAGTGCGGTTGAAAAAGCCGAAGCAGCACTGGATAAGATTGAAATTGAAGATGAAGTAACCGATGTTATTTGTGAGCAATGTGGTAGAAACATGGTTGTTAAATACGGACCACATGGAAAATTTCTTGCGTGTCCCGGATTTCCGGACTGCCGAAATACAAAACCTTATTTTGAGAAAATCGGTGTGACATGTCCAAAATGTGGTGGTGAGATTGTTATTAAAAAGACTCAGAAGGGTAGAAGATATTATGGGTGTGAGAACTATCCGGAGTGTGATGTGATGACGTGGCAAAAGCCGTCCGATAAAAAATGCCCCGATTGTGGCAACTGGTTGCTTGAAAAGGGCAACAAGCTGGTTTGTGCAGATAGCTCATGTGGATATATCGAAGAAAAAGAAAAGAAAGAAAAATAGTGTCGAATCAAGTTGTATTTTATTGTAAAATATGATAGAATTATAGCAGATAGATGAGCAACTTGGGGGGCGGCAAATGATGAGTATTGAATTGCTGGATAAAACACGTAAAATTAATCGACTTCTTCATGATAATAATGGCAGTAAGGTTTCATTTCATGATGTTTGCAATATACTGGGCAGTTTGCTGGATTCACATGTGTTTGTTATTAGCAGGAAGGGGAAAATTTTAGGTACTTGCAGAGTAGATGGAGATTTGTCTATGGATTGTTTTTTGCCCAAAGAGGGAAATTATGTGGATAAGAAAATGAATGAGCGTATGCTGAATATATTATCTACAAAAGAAAATGTAAATTTAGAAATTCTGGGATTTCCCCCATATGCAGTTTCTGAGTTGCAGGCCCTGGTATCTCCAATCTGTATTGGGGGAGAGAGACTTGGGACATTGTTTTTGTACCGTAAAAGGCAGAATTACGGAATTGAGGATATTATATTAAGTGAATATGGCGCAATGGTAATTGGGTTGGAGATGGTACATGCAGTTCGAGAAGAAGAAGGAACTGAAAAGCAGAAAGAAGAAGTGTTTTCTTCTGCGTTTACGGCATTGACTCCGCTGGAACGGAAAGCGATGGTATTAGTGTTTCATGAAATGGAGGGGCTGGAAGGAATTCTCATAACAAGCA
>CATZVV010000127.1 GCA_958425285.1 uncultured Lachnoclostridium sp.
TCTTGCACTTTTGCAATTGGTGAAAGATGTTATGGAAACGTGTCTGGATGTACTTGGTTTGGAAGCACCAGATCAGATGTGATTATGTTTGATTATAGAAATCCATTCTGCGAATCGTTGAGACGGTTGGCGGGATGGATTTAGCCATTTCAGGGAAAGAAGAAAAGAAGTACAGAAATGAGGTAAGATGTGGAACAATATAAGGAAATTGAACGAAGTATCGTAAAAAAATTTCATCGGGAAATCTGGAGTCGTTTTGCAAAGGGAGTAAAGCAGTATGAACTGATTCAGGAAGGTGATAAAATTGCGGTTTGCATATCTGGCGGGAAAGATTCTATGCTTATGGCTAAGCTGATGCAGGAAATAAAGAAACACCGTCAATGTCACTTTGAATTGGAATTTATTGTTATGAATCCGGGATATAATAAAGAAAATTATGAAAATATTGTGCGAAATGCAGAATTGATGCATGTGCCGATTCAGACATTTGAATCAGATATTTTTGAGATTGTTGATCATGTGAATGAATCCCCATGTTATCTTTGTGCCAGGATGAGACGAGGACATTTATATAACAAAGCGAAAGAATTAGGGTGCAATAAAATTGCACTTGGTCATCATTTTGATGATGTGATTGAAACAATTTTGATGGGTATGTTCTATGGCGCGCAAGTTCAGACAATGATGCCTAAACTTCATAGTACAAATTTTGAGGGCATGGAGTTAATAAGACCGATGTACTTAATTCGAGAAGAGGATATTATCGCATGGCGAGACTATAATAATCTCAAATTTATTCAGTGTGCCTGCCGTTTCACAGAACAGATGCATATGTCGGGAGATGGAGTTGGAGAATCCAAGAGACAGGAGATAAAACAATTGATACGGCAATTGAAAAAAGTAAATCCAAATGTTGATACCCATATTTTTAAAAGTGTAGAAAATGTAAATTTGGATACAATTATTGCATACAAAAGAAATGGGAAAAGGTATCACTTTTTAGAACAGTACTAGAATGAGAGGTTGGTATGATTGAATGGTTTGATATAGGAATTTTAAACTTTTTTCAAAGTATAGCGAATCCGGTTTTGGATGATGTATTTGTTTGGATTACCTTTCTGGGGGATTCAGGAATTTTATGGATTGTTTTAGGGTGCATTATGGCAGCAACAAAGAAATACCGAAAATACGGATTAGCTTTACTGATAACGATGGTGATTGGTTTCCTGATTGGCAATCTGGCACTAAAAAATCTGATTGCACGCCCAAGACCTTGTTGGCGAAATTCCGAAATTGTTTTATTAATTTCAAATCCAAAAGATTTCTCCTTTCCATCCGGTCATTCCATGCATTCTTTTATCGGAGCTACCATGATATGGTTTGCAAATCGGAAATGGGGTATTGCTGCTTTTATTCTGGCGGGCTTGATTGCAGTGTCCAGGATTTATTTACAGGTACATTATCCAACTGATGTTTTAGCAGGAGTTTTACTTGGAATTGTATTAGCCTGTGGTGTTCATTTATTAATCTGCAAATCGAAAAGAGGAGAAATATGTATCAGAAAATGACAGAGGATTTGATTGAATTTATACGAAAGGGAAAGAGTACGTATCATGTGACAACTGAGATGCGCAATTTGCTTGAGAGCAGTGGGGTTGAATTGTTAGAAGAAACAGAAAGCTGGCACTTAGAAAGAGGAAAAAAATATATGATAGAGCGGGATGGTTCTGCTATGATTGCCTTTTCTGTTCCCCGGACAAGACCGCAAGCTGTTCGGATTGCAGCAGCCCATACGGATTCTCCGGCATTTAAGGTAAAGTGGAACC
Source organism: uncultured Lachnoclostridium sp. (assembly GCA_958425285.1). Lineage (GTDB taxonomy): Bacteria > Bacillota > Clostridia > Lachnospirales > Lachnospiraceae > UBA933. The sequence goes on from CATZVV010000127.1 coordinate 1,827, forward strand.
CTGAAGTCGGGGTAGAAGACAAATACATTAAATTGAATGTAGAAAAGTATGGCGGAGGAATTTTGTCTTCCTGGTTTGACCGTCCCCTTTCTTTGGCGGGGCGGGTTTCTGTTATGGAAAGTGAGGAAATACGTACAGTTTTAGTTGACATAGATCGGGATTTGCTTGTGATTCCTAATTTGGCAATTCATATGAACCGTAGGATTAATGATGGATATGGATATAATGTTCAAAATGATTTGCTTCCAATGTTCGGGAACTATGAAGCAAAGGATTCGTTTATGAATTTGATTGCCGAAGCATCTGGAGTTTGCTGTGAGAATATTTTGGGGATGGATTTGACATTATATAATCGGATGATTGGAACATATACGGGCGTAAATGGTGAATTTATCCTGTCCCCGCGACTGGATGATTTGCAATGTTTATATGCGGGTATCAGGGGATTTATAGAATCTGACAGTGATAGCAGTATGGGATTTTTCTGTGCCTTTGATAGCGAAGAGATTGGAAGTACGGGAACACAAGGGGCATCGTCTACCTTTCTGACTGATATAGCGGAAAGAATAAGATGTGTACTTGGGATGTCGGAGGAGGAATTTTATGTAGTGGCGGCCAGAGGATTTTTTCTTTCGGCTGATAATGCCCATGCCATTCATCCAAATGCAGTCGAAAAGGCGGATTTGACAAATCGACCGGTTCTCAATGGTGGTATTGTTATTAAATATAGTGCAGATGGCAGCTATGTAACAAATGGAGTGACTGGAGCAAAAGTAAAGGCCTTATGTAAGAGAGTGGGAATTCCATACCAGGAATTCTATAACCGTTCAGATATGCGTGGTGGTTCTACCCTCGGTCAATTGTCTCTTGCTAAATGGTCGATACCGGCAGCCGATATAGGGTTAGCACAGTTAGCAATGCATTCAAGTTGTGAAACAGGAGGGACAAAAGATACGTACTATATGTACCAGTTGATGAAGACATTTTTTCATACATGAACTTGTTCATGTTGGCTAACATGTGAGAAGAACCTTTGGTTTTTTGGAGCGCTCACAATTAGCTTTGATGGCAGATGAGAAACTGCCTCCGCGGATTTCTTGTCGTTCTGTTGTGTAAACGCTCCGGAAGGGAGATTGGGATGAGATATAAGACAGTTTTCTTTGATTTAGATGGAACCTTGACAAATTCAGAGAAAGGGATTACGAATTGTGTCCGGTATGCATTAGACGATTTTGGAATACAGGAACCGGATATAAATCGGCTTAGAAGATTTATTGGACCTCCCCTTGTAGATAGCTTTATGAAGGAATACGGATTTACAATGGAGCAGGCGGTGAAGGCAGTAGAAAAGTACAGGGAGAGATATGCCAGAATAGGTATCTTTGAAAATTCTTTGTATGAGGGAATTCCTTGCTTGCTTAGGCAATTGAAGAAAAGGGAAAAATGCGTCGTACTAACAACTTCAAAACCACTTGTATATGCAAAGCAGATATTAGAGAAGTTTGAGGTAGCAAAATATTTTGATTTTGTATCAGGTAGTGAATTGGACGGAACAAGAAATCAGAAAATAGAGGTAATCGAGCATGCTTTGAGGCATGTTGATGACGTTGAGCCAAGTCAGATTGTTCTGGTGGGAGATACAAGGTTTGATATTTTGGGTGCTAAGTCCTTTGGGTTTGTTTCAGTTGGTGTTAAGTATGGGTTTGCAGAAGTTGGTGAGCTAGAGCAGGCGGGAGCAGATTATTTGTTTGATGATGTAAATGGATTAACTGAGTTTTTGATTGGAGGCTAGTGTGAAAAAATTTGTAATTCGTGGTGGCATAGAACTGCCGGCAGTTGGTTTTGGAACGTATAAGGCAACAGAAAAAGAAGAAACTATCGTCTTAAAAGATGCCGTGCGTGCAGGGTACCGTTATTTTGATACCGCATCTTTTTATGAAAATGAAAAAGCGGTAGGACAGGTACTGAAAGAAAGCGGAATCCCGAGAAAAGATTTTATTGTGACATCGAAAGTATGGGTGAATCAGCTTGGATATGAGTCAACAAAAAAGGCATTGCAGGAATCACTTGAGAAACTGAATATGCATTATCTGGACCTCTACCTGATTCACTGGCCATGCATTAGCGGAAATCCCAAAGAGTGGAAAAATTTAAATATTGAGACATGGAAGGCAATGGAGGAATTACGTGCAGCAGGAAAGGTGAAGGCGATTGGAGTTAGCAACTTTTTGCCACACCACTTGGAAAATCTGCGTTCACATTGTTCCGTAGTTCCGGCTGTGAATCAAATTGAATTTCATCCGGGTTATACACAATGGGACACAGTTGAATATTGTAAAAAAAATCAGATTTTAGTGCAGGCATGGAGTCCGCTTGGAAGAGGCCGTGTACTTGGCGACAGTCTGGTTTGTGAATTGGCAGATAAGTACCAAGTAACTGCCGGTCAAATTTGCTTGCGTTTTGCTTATCAAAATGGAATTATGTCAATTCCGAAGGCTTCTTCCTATGAGCGTATGAAAGAGAATCAGGATATTTTTGGTTTTTCTCTATCTGAGGGGGATATGAGGAGGCTGCATGAAATGCCAATAACCGGTTATTCCGGAGAACATCCGGATGATTAGTGTGAAAAATATAAGTACTTTTATTTCTTGTTATAAAAAGTTTCTTTCTGTTTTTCTTGTACATTTTTCTTTTTTATATTACAATAAAATCGTGTGTGTCGAATTGTGGGAATTGCGTAGCAATGAAGCAATCCGTGATATGATGTTAGGAAATTGTAAAATCAGAAAGGTGTAAAGATGGGTTTTGAAATTATATTAGCAATGTTAGCTGGGCTTGGTTTGTTTTTGTATGGTATGAAATTAATGAGTGATGGTTTACAAAAAGTAGCCGGTGCTAAGATGAGGATGGTTTTGGAAAAACTCACAGCAAATCGTTTTATGGGTGTTATTGTTGGTTTTATTTTTACGGCTATTGTACAGTCTTCAAGTGCAACAACGGTCTTAGTTGTGAGTTTTGTAGATACGGGACTTATGAGCCTTGCGCAGTCAGTTGGAGTGACGATGGGTGCCAATATTGGTACAACAATGACGGGTCAGATGATTGCCTTCAAATTGTCAGCAGTGGCACCCCTCTTTTTAATTGCCGGAGTAGGTCTTTTGATGTTTATGAAAAAAACGTTTATTCAGAAGATCGGAGAAGTTATTCTTGGCTTTGGTATGCTGTTTTTTGGATTGGAGACAATGGCTGGTTCGATGGAGAGCTTGGGACCATCCGTTCAGCAGGCAATAGCCTCGTTAGATAATGTATATCTTGCTATTTTAGTTGGCTTTGTAGTTACGGCTATTTTACAAAGTTCATCTGCAACGACTGGAATTGTTATGGTAATGGCGGCTACGATGACAGCTGCAGGAGAGCCATTAATTTCTCTCAAAATCAGTTTTTACTTAATTTTGGGTTGTAATATGGGTTCTTGTGTATCGGCATTATTGGCCAGTGTACCGGGAAATAAAAATGCAAAGCGGGCTGCTATGGTTCATTTTCTGTTTAATCTGATTGGTTCAGCTATCATTGTTGTATTACTTGGATTTTTTGAACCACAGATACAAAGTATGATTTCAGCTATTAATTCAGATCCACAAAGCTGTGTAGCAAATGCAAATACAATTTTCAAATTGTTGCAGGTGGTTTTATTGTTCCCAATGGCAAATACACTTGTTAAACTCTCTCAGTTAATCATACGGGGAGAGGACAAAGTAGCGGACAAGCAGCTAAAACTTCAGTTTATTGGTGAGGGGCATGCAGTGACTCCGGCTACGGCTGTACCTATGGCTATCTCAGAAATTGAGAGAATGGGGCGTACGGCATGTGAAAATATTAATTGTGCAATGAAAGGTCTTTTGGAGGGTGATAGTTCAAGTCTAGAAGGTATTTATGAAACAGAGACAGAAATTGATTATTTGAATACGGAAATTTGTAATTACTTAGTAAAAGCGAACCAGCTAGCTCTTCCTATGCAAGATAAGAAGTTACTTGGGGGATTGTTTC
>CATZVV010000128.1 GCA_958425285.1 uncultured Lachnoclostridium sp.
TAAACCACCTACATTATGATGACTTTTAATCACAGCTGATTTTCCCAGCCCTGATTCAATAACGTCCGGATAAATGGTTCCCTGTACTAAATAGTCAACTGCTCCAATCTTCTGAGCTTCTTCCTCAAATACACGGATAAATTCTTCACCGATTATTTTCCTCTTATCTTCTGGTTCAATGATACCTGCCAACTTCTCATAAAAACGATTCTGTGCATTCACACGAATAAAGTTCAAATCATAATTTCCATCTGCCCCAAAGACATCTTCTACTTCATCTCCTTCATTTTTTCGAAGCAGACCATGATCTACAAAAACACAAGTCAACTGCTTACCAATTGCTTTTGATAAAAGAACTGCCGCTACGGAGGAATCTACACCCCCGGAAAGTGCACACAATACTTTTCCGTCTCCAATCTTGTTTCTAAGATTTTGAATTGTGTCCTCTACAAAAGAAGACATCTTCCAGTCACCTTTACATCCACAAATTTTAAGGACAAAATTAGAAAGCATCTTCATACCTTCCTTTGTATGCATTACTTCAGGATGAAATTGCGTAGCATAAAGTTTTCTGGATTTATTTTCCATCGCTGCAACCGGACAAACCGGAGTCGCTGCAACAACCTGAAAATCTGCTGGAGCCTCTGCTATATAATCTGTATGACTCATCCAACAAATTGTTTTAGATGACACCCCTTCAAAAAGAACTGAATCAGGAGAAATATCCACCTCTGTTTTTCCATACTCACTGACTGGCGCGGTTTCTACTTTTCCGCCTAAGGTATAAGCCATTAACTGAGAACCATAGCATATTCCAAGAATAGGAATACCTAATTGATATATTTCTTTTCCAATACGAGGAGATTCTTCGGCGTAAACACTATTTGGACCACCTGTAAAAATAATACCCATCGGATTCATCTCTTTAATCTTTTCAATGCCGATTGTATATGGGTGAACCTCACAATAAACATTACATTCCCTAACACGCCTTGCAATCAATTGATTGTATTGACCGCCAAAATCAAGTACAATTACATTTTCCTTTTCCAACTGAATTTCCTCCTATAATAAAACATCTTGTTTGTTATAAAATTTCTATATTTTTCTTCACAAAGTTCTTAGACTTTGTAATATAGTATACCAATAAACTACATTATACCAATAGATTCTGAAGATTTCTACCCCAATCTTTCGAATTCCTTCTCTTAATTCCTTGATAATTCATCCAAAGTCTTAGAATAAGCCGGAAGAAAATCCCGAATAAATATTTCCACCTCAGGCAGGTTCATTTTCCGCAGAGAATCAAATGTAGTCTGTCGTGCAGTTGAAAACTCATGATTTCCGGCCTTTTCCTCTTCAATACACTTGATGAATGCAGACAACTTATCTGCTGCCTTTATCAATTTATAAAGTTCATTTTGACCTACCTCTGCTGGAAACAAAAGCGGCTCATAATACTTTCTCATATAACCCGGAAGCATATCCAGCAATTTTTCAGATGCTACTGATTCAACCTGCTTATAAGCATGCTGTATTTCTTCATTAAAATATTTAACCGGGGTTGGCATATCTCCTGTTATAATTTCAGTGGCATCATGATATAAACCATATAAAGCTGCCTTCTCCACATCATAATCCTTCCCACATCTTTCATTACCTATAATAGCAAGTCCATGTGATAACATGGAAACCTCCATTGAGTGCTCACTGATATTTTCCTTGTTGGAATTCCTCATTAAAGACCAGCGTTCAATATATTTCATCCGTGCCATCATGGCAAAAAATGATGATTCCATAAAATTCCTCTTTTCTGTATATGTTATTTAACTGTTATTTCAACATCCTGCGAATATATTTCCCAGTGTAAGAAGCTTCCATTTTAGCAACTTGCTCAGGCGTTCCTTGGGCAACCACCGTTCCCCCCTTATCACCACCTTCCGGGCCAATATCAATAATATAATCTGCTGTCTTAATAACATCTAAATTGTGTTCAATTACAAGAACTGTATTTCCTCCTTCGGTAAGGCGGTGCAATATCTCAATTAACTTATGAACGTCTGCAAAATGAAGACCTGTTGTCGGCTCATCCAAAATATAAATTGTCTTGCCAGTACTCCTCTTGCTCAATTCCGTTGCCAGCTTAATCCGCTGTGCTTCTCCTCCAGACAGTGTGGTAGAAGGCTGGCCCAATTTGACATAAGAAAGTCCCACATCATAAAGTGTTTGAATCTTGCGATGAATCGTTGGAACATTTTTAAAAAACACAAGTGCTTCTTCAACCGTCATATCCAGTACATCATATATGCTTTTTCCCTTATATTTTACTTCCAGTGTTTCACGGTTATAGCGTCTGCCCTCACAAACTTCACAAGGTACATAAACATCGGGCAGAAAATTCATCTCAATTTTAATAATTCCATCACCACTGCAGGCTTCACATCGGCCACCTTTCACATTAAAACTAAACCGCCCTTTTTTGTATCCCTTCGCCTTGGCATCGGGAGTAGCCGCAAACAAATCACGAATCAAATCAAACACACCGGTATAAGTAGCCGGATTTGAGCGAGGAGTACGCCCAATAGGTGACTGATCAATATTAATAACTTTGTCCAATTGCTCCATACCATCAATCGACTTATGTTTTCCCGGAATGGTTCGGGCACGATTCAGACTTCTTGCAAGAGATTTATACAGAATCTCATTGACAAGAGAACTTTTTCCCGATCCTGATACACCCGTTACACAAGTAAAAACTCCCAATGGGAACTTCACATTAATATTTTTCAGATTATTTTCAACAGCTCCCTTTACAGTTAAAAATCCGGTTGGTTTTCGCCTTTTTCCCGGCACAGGTATCAAAATACGCTTACTCAGATAAGCACCTGTAATAGAATCCTCGCAAGCCATAATCTCATTTACATCACCCGCCGCTACTACATAACCACCATGCGAGCCAGCTCCCGGACCAATATCTACAATATAATCTGCAGCGAACATCGTATCCTCATCGTGCTCTACCACAATTAAAGTGTTTCCCAAATCTCGAAGATTTTTCAATGTCTTAATGAGCTTATCATTATCCCTTTGATGCAAGCCAATACTTGGTTCGTCCAGAATATATGCAACGCCAACCAGACCGGATCCAATTTGCGTCGCCAAACGAATTCGCTGAGCCTCACCACCAGATAAAGAACCCGTTGCGCGGGCAAGCGATAAATAATCAAGTCCAACATCGATCAAAAACCCCAATCTGGACTTAATTTCCTTTAAAATTAAATGCCCAATCTGCTGCTGCATAGGTGTCAGCTGTAGACCATCTACAAAACTCTTTAAATCCACAATCGAATAACGTGTAATCTCCGCAATATTCTTCTCTCCTACAGTCACTGCAAGAGAAGTACGTTTCAACCGTTCTCCTCCGCATTCTTTACATGGAGTAACACGCATAAACTGCTCATATTCCTGTTTGGAACTTTCTGAGCCAGTTTCACGATAACGCCGTTCTACATTCCGAATCAATCCTTCAAAGGCCACATCATAGATTCCTTCTCCCCTCTGCCCTTTATAATGCACCTTTACTTCATGACCATCCGTTCCGTGCAGAATAATATTTTTTACTTGCATAGGGTACTTTTCGAATGGAGTATCTAAACTAAACTTATACTCTTTTGCCAGTGCATCCATAACACACCTTGTATAACTTGACTTATCGACAACCGACTGCCAGCCCATTACAACAATTGCTCCCCCTGCAATGCTCAAGCTCTTGTCAGGAATCATTAAGTCTACATCAAACTCCATTCTATAACCGATACCGTGGCAGACTGGACAGGCTCCAAACGGATTGTTAAAAGAAAAGCTTCTAGGCTCTACCTCATCCATACTAATCCCACAATCCGGGCATGAAAAACTCTGACTAAAATGAATCGGCTCCTGACCGATCACATCTACCGTCATCAATCCATCTGAAAGCCGCATCACATTTTCAATCGAATCAGCCATACGCTTCTGAACTCCATCCCGAATAACAAGACGATCCACAACAATATCAATATTATGCTTAATATTTTTATCCAACGTAATCTCTTCCGACAGATCATACAAATTTCCATCTACAAATACACGTACATATCCACTGCGTTTTGCCTTATCAAATACTTTCTCATGGCGCCCCTTACGTCCCCTGACAATTGGTGCCAAAAGCTGAATCTTACTTCCTTCTTCCAGTTTCATCAGTTCATCAACCATCTGATCCACCGTCTGCTTTTTAATTTCTTTCCCACATTCTGGGCAATGGGGGATACCAATTCTCGCATAGAGCAACCGAAAATAATCATAAATTTCGGTTACCGTGCCAACAGTAGAACGTGGATTCCGATTTGTCGACTTTTGGTCAATTGAAATTGCCGGTGGCAACCCTTCAATACTTTCTACATCCGGCTTCTCCATCTGTCCTAAAAACTGACGTGCATAGGAAGATAATGATTCCATATACCTCCTTTGTCCTTCTGCATAAATTGTATCAAAAGCCAGAGAAGATTTCCCACTCCCACTCAAACCAGTCAACACAACAAACTCATCTCTGGGAATATCAATATTTATATCTTGCAAATTGTGCTCTTTTGCACCACGGATTTTAATTTTCCTTTTATTATCCACAATATTGTCCATCCTTTCGCTTTCATCTTTATCATTCGCTATCATAAATCTCCTGCAAATGTTTTTTCAACTCCATCATCTCATCTCTCAACTTTGCTGCCAGTTCAAAATTTAATTCAGCAGCAGCAGCTTCCATTTTTTTTATCAATTTCCGAATAGCTGCCTGAAGTTCCTTTTCATCCATAGACTCCGGATCTTTTTCAATTTCCTTCCCTGCACTTCCTGCTTTTGTAGAAATACTAATCAAATCCCGCACTGCTTTTTTAATCGTCCGAGGCGTAATTCCATGTTCTTCATTATACCTTTGCTGAATCATACGACGACGATTCGTCTCTGCAATAGCTGTCCTCATCGAATCTGTTTCTTTATCTGCATACATCACAACATGACCTTCTGCATTTCTCGCCGCCCGTCCAATTGTCTGAATCAAAGACGTTTCTGAACGAAGGAAGCCTTCCTTATCTGCATCCAAAATAGCGACCAATTCAATCTCCGGAATATCCAGTCCCTCTCTTAAAAGATTAATTCCAACCAACACATCAAATATATCAAGCCGCATATCACGAATAATCTCTGCACGCTCCAATGTAGTAATATCTGAATGTAAGTAACGCACTCGGATACCAACTTCCCTCATATAATCCGTCAAGTCTTCCGCCATTCTTTTCGTCAGAGTTGTAACAAGAACCTTTCCCCCTCTTCCAATTGTTACCTTCACTTCACTAATCAAATCATCAATCTGACCTTTTACCGGACGGACTTCAATTTTGGGATCCAATAGACCAGTAGGGCGGATTACCTGTTCCGTACGCATCAATTCATGTTCTGTTTCATATTGAGATGGAGTTGCAGAAACAAACATCATCTGATTGATTTTATCTTCAAACTCTTCAAAATTCAAAGGTCTGTTATGCTTTGCAGAAGGAAGACGAAATCCATATTCTACAAGCGTCTCCTTACGTGACTGATCACCTGCATACATGCCTCGAACCTGTGGAATTGTAATATGCGATTCATCTACAATAATTAAATAATCATCCGGAAAATAATCCAGCAGAGTATGCGGAGTTCCTCCCCCATCCTGTCCAATCAAATGGGGAGAATAGTTCTCAATACCCGAACAAAATCCGGTTTCTCGTAGCATATCTATATCAAAATTTG
>CATZVV010000129.1 GCA_958425285.1 uncultured Lachnoclostridium sp.
ATATCGAAGTTTTTTCCTTTCTTCCTCAACACCACTGTCTACCCTGCCTCCCTTTGAGAGCGGATGCACTCTTCTAGTTTCTTTATACCGCTTAACAATAACAGGAGTAGAGCAATCCATAAAAAGGATTTCGAAGATAAAGCCCTCTTGCCGGAGTTGTTCAAGCACCGGACCAACTTCCTCAATTTCACCGCTTCGTATATCCAGCCCCAGTGCTACTTTCTCAATTTGTTCACAGGATTCCCTTGTCAGATGCATAAACGTAGGAATCAAAGATACAGGAAGGTTATCAACACAATAGAAACCACAGTCCTCCAGCATGCGAAGTACCGAACTTTTTCCCGCTCCCGACATCCCCGTTACAATTACAAATCTCATAAAGTGAACCTGCCTTTCAAGAATTCTCCTACCAGCCGTACTTCCGGCTCTAATAAAACTCCGGAGTTCTGCTTCACCTGTTCCTGAACATCCCGAATAAGCTGCAACACATCCTCTGCCGTTGCATTTCCCTTATTAACCACAAAACCACAATGTTTTTCTGAAACCTGAGCTCCTCCGACCGAATATCCCCGCAATCCTGCATCATCGATTAATTGCCCTGCGAAATACCCTCTTGGTCGCTTAAAAGTACTGCCTGCGCTTGGATACTCAAGCGGCTGTTTTTCCTTTCTTCGGGAATTGAGCTCTTTCATTCTTGCCACAATCGTCTCTCTGTCCCCACGTTCGAATTCAAAAACAGCTGATAGAACAAAATAATTTTCTCTTTGTATTACACTATTTCGGTAGCCCAGCTCAAGTTCTTTCCTGCTCAGCGTTTTCTCATTTCCCTCGCAATCCAGAACAACAGCTTCCTTAATGCAATCTCGAATTTCACCGCCATATGCCCCCGCATTCATCGTGACTGCACCTCCTACGGTGCCCGGAATTCCGGAAGCAAATTCAAACCCGGTCAAAGATTTTTCAGCCAGTATATTTGCCAGTTTAGCAAGCGAAATCCCGGCTTCTGCATCCACCATAACAGTCGTCAGGAACTTAACCTGTTCCATTCCTCTCCCGATTTCAACTACTGCACCTCGGAATCCTCCATCTCCAAACAGGACATTGCTTCCTTTTCCTAATAAATAGACCGGTATTTCATAGTTTTTTAATATGCTTAATACCTGCTTCAATGATTCCTTCCCATACGGGACTAGATATAAATCGGCAGGTCCTCCAATTCGAAAAGTCGTGTGTTTCGACAATGGCTCCTTTTCATAAATCTCATTCTCTGCTAAACATTGCCGCAACTGCTCCAACATCATATCCTCCACTCTTGGCTCCTATTCTATAACCATTTTTGCGCAACCATATATTCCGGCATCATTGCCAAGTTCAGCCAAACAAAACTTCTTATTTTTTAATGCAAAAAGTGCTTTTTCATTATACCACTTTGAAACAACATCCAAAATAATCTGTCCGGCACGAGACACGCCGCCTCCAATTACAATTGCTTCTGAATCCACAACACAGGAAACACTCGCAAGTGCTGTCCCTAAATACTTACCAAACGTTTCAACAACTTCCTGACAATATACATCACCCGCTTTTGCCCCATCAAATACCAGTTTTGCACTTATATCTTTTCCATATAGGCAGGAGGTCTTCCTAATCTTCTTTTTCGCTAACCGAACGATTCCGGTAGCCGATGCATATTGTTCCAGGCATCCACGTCCCCCACATCCGCATATATCGGTCTCCTCCGGTTCAACTCTCATATGTCCGATTTCTCCGGCTGCACCATTTATACCATTTAAAATCTTTTCATTGATAATAATTCCTCCACCGACACCGGTTCCCAAAGTAACCATTACAATACTGCGGTAGCCCCGGCCTCCGCCTTTCCACATTTCACCAAGACCTGCCACATTCGCATCATTACCTATTTTCACATGATTTACTCCCGTAAGCTGCATGACTTTTTCTTTCACAGAAAAAACATCCCAGCCAAGATTGGCGCATTTTAATACCACTCCCTCTTCCGTAACCGGTCCGGGGACTCCCACACCAATTCCTTTTATTATATGCGTATCCTCTTTTTTCATTTCCTTCTGAATTGAATTTGCCACATCGGGTAAAATCAATTGTCCGTTTTTTTCTTTTCTTGTCGGAATCTCCCACTTTTCTATAAGCGTCCCATCCGTTTCAAAGCTACCTAATTTAACAGAAGTTCCACCAATATCTACACCTATATAATATGCTTTCATCTCATCACTTTCCTCATTTCTAAATTATCATTATGAGTTCGCCAGATTATTTGTCACACGGTTATACATTTCTCGTGCTGCATTGTATCCCATTTTCTTTTGGCGATAATTAACTGCCGCTGATTCACATATAATAGCAACGTTTCTACCAGGTCGAATCGGAATGGAGTGACATACAACCTTATTACCGAGGAACTCAATATATTGTTCCTCCAATCCCATTCTGTCATACTCCTGATTTTTGTTCCACTCTTCCAGTTTGACAACCAAATCAATTCCCTGGGTATTTTTTACACTTTCAACTCCAAATAATGTTTTGGCGTCAATAATACCGATTCCCCGCAACTCAATAAAGTGCCTTGTGATATCCGGTGCTGTTCCAATTAAAGTTTCATCACTAACCTTTTTGATTTCAACAACATCATCAGATACAAGGCGATGTCCACGCCGGATAAGCTCCAGAGCCACTTCACTCTTTCCAATCCCGCTTTCACCCATAATCAAAACACCTTCACCATAAATATCTACAAGAACGCCGTGGATAGTAATACGCGGTGCCAGTTCAACTTTGAGCCAACGGTTCAATTCGGATGAAAAAGAAGAGGTCGTATCCTTCGTATTAAAGATAGGGACTCCATACTCTTTCGCCAATTTCAAAAACTCCGGTGCCACTTCTATATCGCGGCAAAATACAACACATGGCACATGGTAAGATAATATTTTTTCAAACATTCCCACACTATGTTCCATCCCTTGTTTTTTCATATAGGTTGCTTCCACATGTCCGATAATCTGAATTCTATGATGATCAAAATAGTCAAAAAAGCCCGCCAACTGCAAAGCAGGACGGTTTACATCCGCCTGAGTAATCTCTATATCTTCAATTTCTATATCCGGAGTCAGATTTCTAACCTTCATCTTCTCGACAAAATCAATTAATTTTACTGTGTACATATTCTACCTCTTTTCTCGCATGCATTTATCTTATTATATACCAGACCTCTGCAGGCATGCGGATACAGATCTGTAATTCTATTCCCATATTACCACAGGCTTTGCACCTTCGCAATTTATTTTCAACGTAACTTGACAAAATGTCTAAAGCATACTAAAGTTATTTGGAGGACTAAAAAAATAATGATAGCGTAGAAATGAGGAATAGAATATGAGCGAAGAATGCACACATGATTGTTCAAGCTGTAGTTCCGATTGCAGCAGCAGAGACCCAAAAAGTTTATTAGAAAATCCACATCCAGATAGCCGTATTAAAAAAGTAATTGGTGTTGTAAGTGGAAAAGGCGGTGTGGGCAAATCACTTATTACAGATATGCTTGCTGTATCTTTTTCACGTCTAGGTTACCATTGTGGTATTCTGGATGCCGATATTACAGGACCATCTGTACCAAAAGCCTTTGGAATTACAGAAAAGGCCACTGGCAACGAAACTACAATCTTCCCAGTAAAAACAAAAACAGGAATTGATATTATGTCTGTTAACCTGCTTTTGCCAAATGCAACCGATCCTGTTATCTGGCGTGGACCTGTTATTGCAGGAACCGTAAAACAATTCTGGACAGATGTCCTTTGGGATGATATTGATTACCTATTTGTTGATATGCCACCAGGAACAGGCGATGTACCATTAACCGTATTCCAATCTATTCCTGTTGATGGAATTGTCGTTGTTACCTCTCCTCAGGAACTTGTTTCCATGATTGTTGGCAAGGCTGTAAAAATGGCAGAAATGATGAACATACCTGTCATTGGTCTGGTAGAAAACATGAGTTATATCCTATGTCCGGACTGTGGCAAAAAGTTATCTGTATTTGGGGAAAGCCATATCGAAGAAATTGCATCCGAATACAAAGTCCCTGTTATTGGACGGATTCCAATCGACTCGAAATTAGCTGCAGCCTGTGACAAAGGGATGATTGAACTCTTTGAAGGGGTCTATTTAGATGATGCAGTAAAAGCAATTGATAACATATCGTAAAATAGATAGTATAGAAACCACTTCCGCGAATTTCACGTCGCCCCGTCGTGTAAACACCCCGGAATGGAGATTAAAATGAAAGGAAGGTCTTATGTCAGAGAAAACCTGCTATATATTTGGTGCCGGTGATTTTTTCGGCTTTCACAAGAAAATTCATGAACAAGACCTTGTCCTTGCTGCTGATGGGGGGTATGAATATGCCCTCCAACTCAGTATTAAGGTGGATAAATTGATTGGAGATTTTGATTCCATCCGTACAAGCAGCCTGCCAGATGACCGTATCATTTATCCCAAAGAAAAAGATGATACAGATATGCTTTTAGCATTGAAATATGGCTTAGAACATCATTACCGTAAATTTGAGATTTTCGGCGGACTTGGCGGCCGGTTTGACCATAGTCTTGCCAATTTGCAGGCACTGTGTTTTTTAAATGAACATCATGCTACAGGAACTCTTCACGGAGACCACTATACACTTACTACACTCAAAAATGGAACCTTATCTCTTCCCACAAAAAAAGAAGGCTATATTTCTATCTTTTCCCTGAGTGATTGCTCGATAGGTGTCACCATTGAGAATTTAAAATATACGGTTAAAAATGCAGTTCTCAATCGCACTTTTCCCCTTGGGGTCAGCAATGCTTTTATAGGAAAACCAGCTACCATATGTGTAAAAAATGGAACTCTGGCAATATTGTGGTATGAATAATTAATCACAGTTTGTTTTTCTTTTTTCTTTCAGCCGGTACATAAAACGATCACTTAAATTTGTATATACTTCGAGAGTATCGTCTGCTTCTGGTCTGGAAGAGTAAATCCCAAAACTGGCATCTACTTTATAATAATTTTTCATCTTCTTATTTGTGTGTATTAAATTTTCCTGAAAATCCCGTACAAACCTCTTAGCCTGTTCATATCCATCATTTTTACAAATACCAAATATATTAAATTCATCACCACCGACACGAGCGCACACTTCCCCATGTTTAGCCGCCACACTAATGGATTCTGCCACCATACGAAGTGCTATATCTCCCTGTGCATGCCCATACGTATCATTAATTCTCTTTAACCCATCTAAATCCATAGCAAGTGCATACACATTAAGACCATGCGACTTTGCTTTCTTTAGCAATTCATCTCCATATTTATCAAATCCACGACGGTTAAATAGACCAGTCAGAACATCTCTAACGTACATATCCTCTAAATCATCAATCAGATGCTGCATTTTCCTTCTTGTAAATATATCTTCAATAGCATTCCCTAAATTCACCATCCAATTCTGATAGACCCGAGAATAACTCTTATAATCATAAAAACTAATTGCCGTATATCCAAAACACCGCTTTTTAAAATGCAACGGTAAAAAGTAATAATTCTGACACTCATCTCCTGTAATATTTTCTGGCAAAAGCTCCTTTTTCTGGAAAAAAATATCTTTTGCTTCAACGGGCTTTCCATTCCATTTACTCATATATAAACGCATACGTTCCGTATATTCATTAACTTCTTTTTCTTGATTTTCATGTACACCTTCACATAAGCAAAGATGAAACGCCTTATAATCTCCCAATGCA
>CATZVV010000130.1 GCA_958425285.1 uncultured Lachnoclostridium sp.
AAAGCGGTTTGAATGCAAAGAGTAACACCGATTGCATCTTCACGTAAGAATGCTGGTGATGTACAATCCCAAGCTGTATATCCTCTGGCTTCGAATGTAGCACGAAGTCCTCCTGATGGGAAAGAAGAAGCATCTGGTTCGCCTTTAATTAATTCCTTTCCAGAAAATTCAAGCACGGCTTTTGAGCCAGATTCAGCACTTAGGAAAGAGTCATGTTTTTCAGCAGTTACACCTGTCAGTGGCTGAAACCAGTGAGTGTAGTGGGTGGCACCGTTTTCCAAAGCCCATTCCTTCATTGCATGAGCGACAACATTTGCAACATCAGGAGTTAATTCTTCTCCATTTTCAATGGTACTCTTGAGAGCGGCATAGGTTTTCTTTGGTAAGTAATGCTGCATCACATCGTCATTGAATACTTTCGTACCAAATACTTCCTGGATTACGTTATTCTGCATAGTTTTCTACCATCCTTCCATTAATAAGATTCATATAAATATGTACAAGATAGGATATTAAAACAAAAAGGTGTCCCCTCAAATAGAGAACACCTTTGTTCCTGTGCCTTCTTGCACTTTCGTGTATAGCATACCACTTTTATTCAAAAAAGAAAAGTACTTTTTTATATTTTGTGCAAATTGACAAAAATAAATACAAGAAATGAGAATGAGATATGCAAATAGTACATAATTATTGAAGAAAGATGTGGAAGATTGATTTTAAAATATCAATATAGCGCACCTTTCTTACATTTTGATCCGGATATACGGAACGGGAAAATGCTTTTTTATCATTAATATAGTAGTCAATATAGCCAATTATGACAGTTGTTTTAACAGGAGCTTGTAATTCGTCAGCAATACGGTATTCTACACGTATAGAATCAAATTCACTGAGCAGAAGGGAGGGAGGAGTATCTACTTTACACGAAACAACAGGATTTTGAATATTTTCTTCAGAAATACCGTTTTTAACAGGAATTTTTAAATAAGAAAGATCTTTCGTAGGGAGTTCTTTCTTTTTATAATATGTAAATCCGAAATCCATCAATGCCTTTGTGTCCTGCCATTTATAACTCTTATTCGGAGGCCAGCCGCTGGCTAGTGTTGCAGATACAAAAGTCCGATTGTCTCGTTTTGCGGCACCTACAAAGCAATATCCTGCTTTATTTGTAAATCCGGTTTTAATACCAAGAGCTCCCTCATATATAGATAAGAAAGCATCTTTGTTTGAGACAGAAAAAGTGCGCCCGGAAGAAGGTGACGTAAATGTATGTGAAGGTGTTTGAATAAGACTTAGAAAGTCTTTGCTTTTTATCGCATAGCCTCCAAGCAGGCACATATCATAGGCTGTACTATGGTGACCATTGGCATCTAATCCATTTGGTGTTACAAAGTTGGTGTGCATCATATGAAGCTTTTTGGCTTTTTCATTCATCTTTTTTGCAAAGCTTTCTACAGAACCTTCCAAATGTTCTGCGATGGCGACTGCGGAGTCGTTATGGGATTCAAGCATAAGGGAATAAAGTAAATCAGAAAGCAGAAAGGTTTCGCCCTTTTTCATTCCTAAATGGACCTTTGGCATGGAAGATGCCTTCGATGAAGCGGTTACAGTTTCTGATGTGCGCCCACTTTCTAAAGCCAGGATGGAAGTCATAATTTTCGTTGTACTTGCCATAGGTGCTTCTTTTTCGGAGTTTTTTCCATAGAGCAGCCGCCCGGTTTCTGCATCAATCAGGCTTATATAAGTACCTTTTAACTGTATGGCAGGAGCGGTAACAGTAGCAGGAAAAAATTCGCCTTTCTTTTCCAGTAAAGCAGGTTCTAGGGATGAACTTGTTCCTTCTTGTAAATAATTATAATAGAAGCTGGCAAATACTATAATAAGTAGAAAAGGGATAAATCGTTTCATTGTTAAATCTCCCTTTGAATAAATAAAAATTTGTATTGATATTTTATGCAAAAAGAGATACAATTATAATCGGATAAAATTTGATTTTTGCATGCGTTAAAAATTCGCTAAAATTTTTAACGGCAAAATATATCAATAGAAAGTGGAGGGCTGCAAATGAGTAACACAGCAACAATGTCGGCCAGAGCCAGAATTGAAGCTCTGGTTGATGCAAACAGTTTCGTTGAAATTGGTGCCTTAGTTACAAAACGAAATACTGATTTCAATATGCAGGAAAAAGCGGTACCGGCAGACGGTGTAATTACCGGTTATGGTATTGTGAATTCAAATTTAGTCTATGTATACAGCCAGGATGTAACAGCGTTAAATGGTTCTGTTGGTGAAATGCATGCTAAAAAAATTGCCAATTTGTATGATATGGCAGTTAAAGTAGGTGCTCCGATTGTTGGATTGATTGATTGTGCAGGATTGAGAGTGCAGGAAGCTACAGATGCATTGGCAGGATTTGGAGAACTTTATCTCAGTCAGGCAAAAGCATCCGGAGTGGTACCGCAGATTTCAGCAATTTTTGGTTCATGCGGCGGCGGAGTGGCTGTTTCTTCCGTATTAAGTGATTTTACTTTTATCGAAAAAAGCAATGGCAAATTATTTGTAAATTCTCCCAATGCTTTAGAGGGAAACCGTATAGAAACGTGTAATACGGCTTCTGCTGATTTTCAGGCAAGGACAGGGGCAGTTGATTTTGTGCTCGAAGGTGAGGAAGAAATTCTGGCAAATATCCGTGTTTTGCTTGCTATGCTCCCTGCTAACAATGAGAATGATGCATTTGATGAAGAGGCAGAGGATGATATGAATCGTGCCATTGCAAATTACGAAGGTATGGTAGCCGATCCTATAGTTGCTCTTTCACATATTGCAGATGGAAATCGTTTTATTGAAACGAAAAAAGAATATGGTAAGGATATGGTAACCGGGTTTATGACTTTAAATGGAATGACAGTTGGCTGTGTAGCGAATCGTACTGCGGAATTTGATGCAGATGGCAAAGTGGCAGAAAAGTACGATGGTGTTTTAACAACAGCCGGTTGTGATAAGGCAGAACGCCTTGTAAAATTCTGTGATGCATATGGAATCCCTGTTATTACATTCACAAATGTAACTGGTTATAAAGCGACAATGGAAGAAGAACAGACAATTGCGCTTGCATCTGCAAAATTAACTTATGCATTTGCAAATGCAACGATTCCAAAAGTAAATGTTATTGTAGGAAATGCATTTGGCAGTGCCTATGTAACGATGAATTCAAAACATATCGGTGCAGATTTGGTATTTGCTTTAAATCAGGCTAAAATTGGCATGATGGATGCGAAAGCAGCATGTCAGATTATGAAGGAAGATGAAATATCAAAAGCAGCTAATACAAAAGAAGCTTTGGAAGAAGCAATCAAAGAGTATGAGGCAATCCAAAGCAGTGCAGAAGCTGCCGCAAAGAGAGGTTATGTAGACAGTATTATTGACGGAAAGGATGTTCGTAAACATCTGATTTATTCCGTTGAAATGTTATACTCAAAAAGAGAGAATGGACCAGCCAAAAAGCACGGTACTGTTTAGAATGAGGTGACGATATGGATATAGCAACAGCGTTGATGAATACTTTGCTCGGTATGGGTGTGGTATTCTGTGTGTTAATTTTTATTTCGTTTATCATTTATCTTCTTGGTTTTGTTCCTAAAATGATAGACGCAATTTGTAATAAGGGTAAGGCAGAGCCAATAGCAGAACCGGTGCCGGTCGCAACATCTGCAACAGTAGCTTCTGCACCTGTTCGGGAAGAGGATACGGAACTGACAGCAGTTATTGCTGCCGCAGTTGCAGCAGCAATGAGTGAAACTCTCAGTCAGCCCGTTGCAGCAGATGGTCTTGTAATTCGTTCTATTAAGAGAAGAAGATAATCGTAAAATGTAAGGAGGAAATTATAGTGAAAAATTATACAATTACAGTAAATGGTAAAGTCTATGATGTAGTAGTTGAGGAAAAGGTTGGAGCGGCCCCAGGCCCGATTTCTGCGGCACCAACAGCACCATCAACTCCAGCTGTGGCACCGGCAGCAGGGGGAGCGCAAGGTTCAGTTGTAATTAATGCGCCAATGCCAGGTAAGATTCTTGCAGTGAAAGCAAGCGTTGGACAGGCTGTAAAAAAAGGAGATGTAATTCTATTATTAGAAGCAATGAAAATGGAAAATGAAGTGGTTGCGTCTGATGATGGAACCATTGCGAGTATTAATGTTGCTTCCGGAGATATGGTTGAGGCTGGTGATGTATTAGCTTCTTTGAACTAATACTGAAACCGCAAATCGGATAACTTAAAAAAGAAACCGGAGGTAAAGACCGTATGGATTATATAGTCGAAACATTACAAAATTTAGCTGGCCAGACGGCATTTGCAAATCTTTACTGGGGCAACTATGTAATGATTCTAGTTGCATTTATCTTTCTATTCCTTGCAATAAAAAAGGGATATGAACCTTTATTGTTAGTTCCAATTGCATTTGGTATGTTATTGGTAAACATGTTCCCGGGGATTATGGATGCTGAATCAGAGCCAATGGGACTGTTAAGATATTTCTTCCTTTTGGATGAATGGAGCATTCTGCCTTCTCTTATTTTCCTTGGAGTAGGTGCCATGACAGATTTTGGTCCTTTAATTGCAAATCCTAAAAGTTTCCTGCTTGGTGCGGCAGCCCAGTTTGGTATTTTTGGAGCATATATTCTGGCAAGCGTTTTTGGATTTGGTCCAGAGGAGGCTGCTGCTATTTCTATTATTGGTGGTGCGGACGGCCCTACATCTATTTTCCTTGCCGGAAAACTGGGTCAGGCGCATTTAATGGGTCCAATTGCGGTGGCAGCATATTCTTATATGTCGTTGGTGCCAATTATTCAACCGCCAATTATGAAATTGTTAACAACAAAGAAAGAGCGTGAAATTAAGATGGAGCAGCTGCGTCCTGTTTCCAAAGTGGAAAAAATTCTTTTTCCTATTATTGTAACAGTAGTAGTTGTATTGATTCTTCCATCTACTGCGCCACTCGTTGGCATGCTTATGCTGGGTAATTTGTTTAAAGAGTGTGGAGTTGTAAATCAGTTAACAGAAACGGCATCGAATGCTTTAATGTACATCGTTGTTATTTTGCTTGGTACATCTGTGGGCGCATCAACAAGTGCAGAAGCTTTCTTACGTAAAGATACATTATTGATAGTTATTCTGGGATTGGTAGCTTTTGCAGTAGGAACTGCAGCCGGTGTATTGTTTGGTAAACTAATGTGCCTGGTTACCAAGGGTAAGGTTAATCCTTTGATTGGTTCAGCGGGTGTATCGGCAGTACCAATGGCCGCGCGTGTGTCACAGAAGGTTGGTTCAGAAGCAGATCCTTCGAACTTCCTTCTAATGCATGCAATGGGACCAAATGTAGCCGGAGTTATCGGTACTGCAGTAGCAGCCGGTGTATTTATGGCAATTTATTTATAGGAGGTAAGGTAAAATGGCAAAACGACCTGTAAAAATTACAGAAACCATTCTTCGTGATGCACATCAGTCTTTGATTGCTACACGAATGACAACAGAGCAGATGTTGCCAATTATTGATAAAATGGATAAAGTAGGGTATCATTCCGTGGAATGCTGGGGTGGAGCTACTTTCGATGCTTCTCTTCGTTTCCTGAAAGAGGATCCATGGGAAAGACTTCGTAAATTGAGAGATGGATTTAAAAATACAAAGCTTCAAATGTTGTTCCGTGGGCAGAACATTCTCGGATATCGGCATTATGCAGATGATGTAGTAGAATATTTTGTGCAGAAATCAATTGCAAACGGTATTGATATTATTCGTATCTT
>CATZVV010000131.1 GCA_958425285.1 uncultured Lachnoclostridium sp.
GATATGAACAGAGATGAAGCAGTTGTAGCAATGGTTGATGCCAATATCCAACGAGAGGAATTACTTCCAAGCGAAAAAGCATTTGCTTATAAGATGAAGCTGGATGCTATGAAACGTCAAGCCGGAAGGATACCAAATAATTCTGGTCAAAATGACCAGAATTTAAAGGGTACAGTTTCAAGAGATCTTTTGGCAGCTCAGGTAGGAGAAAGTTCCAAACAGATACAGCGTTATATTCGTCTCACAGAACTGATTCCCGACTTACTGGAGATGGTAGATAACAAGCGTCTGAATTTTACAATCGCTGTGGATATCTCTTACATAGACAAGCAGGTGCAGGCGTGGCTCTATGAATATATCTGTGACAATGGTTTTATCAAACCAAACCAGATTTCCAATTTGCGCCAGCATTTAGGTCAGGGGAATATGACACAGCAGTTGATGATCAGTATCTTAAACAGCAGTATCCCAATGAAAGCACCAGTGAAGAAAGTTACATTTAACGAAAGAAAATTAGCGAAATATTTCCCGGCGCACTACTCTTCTGCTGATATGGAGAAAGTAATTGTGGATCTATTGGAGAATTGGAAGAAAAGTCAGGAGGAAGACTAATGAAGTTTGATTATATTTATGGAAAACAGGCAGACCAGTATTCATTTGTACGAATTCCGAAGAGACTGGTTACAGAAAAACATTTTACGAATATTTCACTCCAGGCAAAAGTTCTCTACGGTCTTTTATTAGACCGTATGGGGATGGGTGTTAAAAATGAGTGGCTGGATGAAGAAAATCGAATGTATATCATTTATCCGATTGATGAAATTTCAAAGGATATGGGTGTAGGTCGAAGGAAAGCGATGGAGTGTTTAGCAGAACTGGAAAGAGAAGGACTGGTTCAGAAGCAGACACGTGGAAATGGATTACCAAGTTTATTATATGTAAAAGATTTTGTGATTACCTGATTTTAGAAGTGTCAAAAACGGCACTTCTGAATGAAAGCAAGTTACAGCCAATAGGGCTGAGAAAGGAGAAAAAATGAGCGAGAAAGTAACGTTTAGTTATTTTTATGGAAATGATGCGGACCAATATAGCTTTTATAGAATTCCTAAATTATTGTTCACTAGTGAACACTTTAAACATTTGAGCAGTGATGCAAAAATTTTGTATGGATTGATGCTAGATCGTATGGCATTATCTATTAAAAATCATTGGTTTGACGAGAAAAACAGAGCATATATCTATTTTTCTATTGAAGATATCATGGAATTATTGAATTGCGGCAGAAATAAGGCGATTAAATCATTACAGGAACTGGATGATGAAACAGGAATCGGTCTGGTTGCGAAGCGTCGTCAGGGATTTGGAAAAGCAAATATTATCTATGTGAAGAGTTTTATGATTGTTGAAGCTACTTCAGATATGCATGAAGATACGATAGAAAAGTTTGATAAAACAATTTATGATGAGGATACAGAAAAAGAGAAGTTTATAAATCAAACTATTGAGGAAAATGTGGATGATACAGAAGTTTACAAAACAAACTTCATGAAGTCCCAAAAACAAACTTCTAGAAGTCCTGAAAATAAACTTCAAGAAGTTTACATTTCAAACTCTAATTATACTAATATTAATAATACTGAATTTAGTGATAATGAATCTAATCATACCATATCTGCAACAGAAGCAAGCACATCAGTAAGATTGGATTATGATATGATGGATGAAATGAGAGTATACGAGGAAATCATCAAAGAGAATATTTCTTATGGCGATTTATTGGTTGCACATCCGCTTGAGAGGGAGACCATTGAAGGAATCATGCAGTTAATCTTAGAGACGGTTCTGAATAAAAATCAGACCATGTTGATTGCAAGCAATACATATCCGACTGCTCTTGTGAAAAGCAAATTTCTAAAATTGGGGTATTACCATATCGAGTATGTGTTGGGATGCTTAAGTAACAATACATCCAAAGTGAAGAACATAAAAAAATATTTACTGGCAGCACTGTTCAATGCACCGTCCACAATGGACAGCTATTACCGTGCAGAAGTAAATCACGATATGCCATACATGGCCGTGGCAAGATAAGGAGGACGTATGATTATTTTAAAAATGTTAGGAAAATTGTTGGCAATTCCAGCATTACTGGTTACGTCTTTGGTGTGGCTGGTGGTAAAAGCAATGACAGCCATTTATGGATTGTGTTATGGTCTGCTGGGTATTGGTGTAGTAGCGGCGATGATTCTATTTCTGGCTTATCAAGAGTGGGCGAACGTCATTGCATTGATTGTGATTGCGGCTGTAGCATTTGCCGTTTTGTTTGCAGGAACCTTTGTCCAGGTATTGCTGGAAGAAACAAATAGAGGATTACGAAAAATTATTAGAGCATAAGAGAATGGAGAATGAACTATGGAAAGAGAAGTAAGATATATTCAGTTGCCACCACTCCCGGAAGATATCGAAATGCCGGCATTAGAAGCTATCTGGTTGATTGCAAGAATGAACTCGGAAGAACGAAAGGATGCACTTGCACAGTTACAGGCCATGATTGGAGATGAAGAACAGATGGAAAAACCAGATTATGAGAAGGTTCAGGAAATATTGGACAAATATGGTGATGTTGAGGATGAAAACATATTTTCACAGTATATTGAATGTTTTCGAAATCTTCTGACAGGATTAATATTGGAGTCCTATGATGTAGCTGCCTATGTATATCAAAAGAGATGTGTGGAAGGTCTTAGCATCGAAGAAATTATGAAAAACACAAGGTTATCGAGAGACCAGTTGAATATGTTTGTAAAGTATTTTGATGCAAGACAGAGAGCAGGAAAGCTGTCTCATTAGTTTTACCACTTATATTAAAATGCTATTTTGTTTGTAACTTATTTTACGTTACAGATTAAAATCTAGGAAAAAGGTACTTGAAAGGTATAGAATATTGCATGACGGACATAATTATGCTATAATTGTGTCAAAACAAGAAAGGGAGTGGAAATATGCCAGTTATCATGCCAATTAAGGATCTTAGGAATACCAGTGAAATCTCTGAAATGGCGCACAAAATACAAGAGCCTATTTTTATCACAAAAAATGGCTATAGTGATTTAGTAGTTATGAGCAGTGAACTTTATGATAAATTTGCCAGAAATAATCGTATTGATCAGGCGATATATGAATCTGAAAAGGAATTGGAAGAGGGTGGCGTTTCTATTGATCTCGATGAAGCTTTCGAGATGCTGAATAGAAAATACTATGGATAAGTATAATGTTAAATTAAACCCGCGAGCATTCAGAGACTTGGACGATATTTTTGCATATATTGCATTGGAGAAGCTATCACCAGAAAATGCGAAAGGTCAAACTGATCGTATAAAGAACAAGCTGAAAACATTAGAGACGTTTCCACAAGCTCATCAAGAGCGTATGGAAGGACGTTATGCTGGCAAGAACTATCGCCAATTGATAATTGATAACTATATTGCCATTTATAGAATTGATGAAGAAACGAAAACTGTTCATGTTGTAACAATTCAATATCAGGGAAGAAATTTATAATAGCAACAAATTATGAATTTGAATTATAGAAAGACTTTAAGTAATCTTAGAGTCTTTTCTTTTTTGCAAAAACACATCTAATCATTTTCATTCTGCACTCGCAGAAAAATTTCTCAAAAAAATTTAAAAAATTTCAAAAAACCATCGTTGGAACTGCCAGTTTCTGTCCCCATAAACAAGGTAGAAGGGCAAAAGCCCCGACGAACCTTGAAATAAGAATAAGCAGCATTCCAGTTCATATCCGTTCGGATGGAGCAACGAAGATTCTGGCGCGAAGACCTGTTTTTACAGAGAGCGATCAACAGAGATAAGAAACAGACCGGTGGTGTGGTCTGATTGCCATGAAGTCTGAATTGGGATAATGATACTTCCGTCTAGTCACGTACATGATACGTGGGCGGCTCGGTGAGTTCCACGGAGAGGTGAGAGTCCTATGAGTACCGACCAGGTACGGGCTGGAGTGTTCCCAATGTAATCAGGGGTGTCGGGGACAAATTTGATTCAAACAAATTAATGGCAAAAACTATGTGGCGGAGCCAAATAAGTTCCGCCATATCCTTTTGCAATTAAGTCTGCAAATGCTTTTGTCCACACCAGAAGCAGGCGCAGGAAATTGTAAAAATAAAGACTTAGGAGAAATCAAAATGAGTGAAATGAAAAAAGAAGTCAGATATGCAGAGGATAAACCCAAATCATGTAAATATTGTTATTTCTGGGGTGGGAAAAAGAAGGGATGCGAATTAGGTGAAGACAAATGTTATTACCTGTTACCAGAAGAGCCAAAGAAACCGGCTGGTCCGTGTGACGGTTGTCCTTATGGAAGAAATAATCCATGCATTGGGTTTTGTATGAAGAAAGTATTAGGTCAGAAGTAATGAACGGAGGAATAATAGTGAAAATCTGGTTAAGGGAGTGCGTGTATCCGCCCTGGCGTTAGTTTTGATACAGGAAAACGCAGGAAGGGAGGAATGTCATGCAAGATGAAGTGAACACCAAGGTTGTTGCTCTGGCAATCCGAACTGGATCTCAGACTACGAAAGTAACAGCGCAGGTGTTGAAAGCAGCAATGCAGAAATTTCTGGCCGAGGCCGAAAAAGCAAAGACAACGCAGGCCAGTAAGACCTATCACGGAAAGCAGACGATTGACCAACTGATGCGTCAGAATACAGGATTGACCAATATCGAGGTTACGGATCAGAACATCAAGTCTTTTGAGCGAGTCGCAAAGAAATATAACATTGACTTCGCGCTTAAGAAAGACAAGGGAGCAGATCCACCGAGATATCTGGTCTTTTTTAAAGCCAGAGACGTAGATGTGATGACAGCAGCTTTTAAGGAATTTTCCGCTAAAGAGCTGGACAAGTCAAAGAAACCGTCTATCAGGAAGCTCCTTTTCAGGTCTCAGGAAAAGGTACGCAGCCAGAAAGAACGTGAGAAGGTCAAAACAAAAGACAGGGGGCAGGAGCTATAAGTATCGATTACAAAAAGCTCATAATCCCAAATATTCCATATCTGATCTTCTGGTATTTGGCAGATAAGATTGGATGGCTGTATCGAATGGCAGAAGGCGAGCAGTTTGCAATCAAACTGTACAATGCATTTTTGAATTTTGGAACAGCTTTTGAAAATCCATTGCCGAGTTTCCATCCAGCAGATATGGTCGTTGGTATTGTTGGTGCAGTTGCAGTGAGGCTTATCATTTATTTCAAAGGTAAAAATGCAAAGAAATACCGTCAGGGTATGGAATATGGTTCAGCCAGATGGGGAACCGCGCAGGATATCAAACCCTATATGGATGATAAGCCGGAGAACAATATCATATTAACTGAGACAGAAGGGCTTACTATGAGCAGTAGGCCAAAGCAACCGAAATATGCCAGGAATAAAAATGTAGTAGTGATCGGTGGTTCAGGATCCGGAAAGACCAGATTCTTTGTAAAGCCAAATCTGATGCAGATGCATTCTTCTTATGTTGTGACTGATCCGAAAGGAACGGTTTTATTGGAAGTAGGGCGTATGCTGCAGAAAGGCGGATATGAGATCAAAGTTCTGAATACCATCAATTTTAAGAAGAGTATGCATTACAATCCATTTGTATATATCCGTTCTGAAAAGGATATTCTGAAACTGGTAAATACGATCATCGCTAATACTAAGGGAGCGCGCCCAGATAGGGCGTAGTAAGAAGTAGAATCAGGCACTACCCACTCAGATA
>CATZVV010000132.1 GCA_958425285.1 uncultured Lachnoclostridium sp.
GGAGCAAGACATCTCCCTGGTTTTGATGAGTGGCCAAACGCGCAAGTGGGGTATGGGGCGTTGTGTGTGAGGTCAAGTTTTCCGGTGTGAGCTATCTTTTTAGAGGGCAAATAGGGAATAGAAATCAGAAGGGTAGATTATATTTATATTATAGAAAAAGTCAGGGGGATTCAATGAAAAATATTAACTGGAAGGCTTTATTGGTAAGTATTGCAATTAGTTTGGGAGCCGGGGCAATTGCCGGGGCTTTAACTTTTGATAGTATGGAGCAGTACAGGAATTTGTACCATCCTCCGCTTTCTCCACCAGGATGGTTATTTCCGATTGTTTGGAGTGTTTTATTTATATTGATGGGGATTTCTTCCTATTTAGTTTACATATCTGATGATAGAGAAAAAAGAGCGGCATTAAAAATTTACATTATTCAACTTATTGTCAATGTGGGATGGTCAATTATCTTTTTTAACTGGCAGGCATATGTACTGGCTTTTGTCTGGCTGTTTCTTCTTTGGTATTTGATTTATCTGACAATGAGGCAGTTCTATCAAATTAACCCGGTCAGCGGACTTTTGTTACTGCCGTATTTATTATGGGTGACATTTGCCGGATATTTGAATCTGGCAATTGCAATTCACTGGGTAATGGTTAGAGCAAACCTGTAAATTACTATGTGTTTTATTGACTGATTATTGTGCATGTGTTATAATTAACGAATAAAAACAGGCATTTATTTAGAATGTTTGCACAATGAAGCCTGTGGTTTATATTAAAGACAGGAGGAAAGAGTATGAAATTGACCAAAAAATTAACAGCAGTGGGACTTACTTTGTCGATGGCAACCTCATTGGTTGCAGGTTCTGCAGCAAGTGCAGATGATGTAGTATCTTATACGTATAAGGATGACTATACTTATGGGTACAGTGGCGGAGTTGTAGCGTACAAAGATGGAGCAAAACAAGATGTAGAGGTGAAAGCTTATAGTGGAGAGACAGATGATCCATTTACACCAGAAGAAGAACAGGCATGGGATACGAAAAATCTTGAATTGACACCGGGGTTAACGTATACAACGAGTGATGGTAAAGTAAATAAAATTACGAGTATGTTGACGAATTGGAATTTTGTTGCCGATCCAACAGCAATTGATAACAGCAATGTAGATGGTAAGCTTTATGTGTATGGAACAACAGAAGGTGTTGATTATAAGAGTGGCACAATGCAGAAAAACGGCTATAATAATCATTCCTTAACCATTATGTCTACAAAAGATATGGTGAACTGGACAGATGAGGGATTTTTGGATAATCTGAATCTGACAAACCTGCCGGAAAGTGCGGATTCATCGGAAAAGGTAAAATGTGGCTGGGGTACAAAAGCATGGGCTCCTTCCGGATTAAGAATTGATGGTGATGGTGACGGTGATGACGAGTATTACATATTCTATACAAATGGCGGAGCCGTTGGTTATGTTCAGGGTGAATCGCCGACCGGACCATGGCAGGATGATCTTGGTAAGGTTCTGTTTAACCAGTCCACTCCTGGTTGTGCAGATGTTAAGTGGTGTTTTGACCCGGCTGTATTGGTAGATAATAAAGGTGATGCATATGTCTATTTTGGTGGTGGAGTCTGGGGAGACACAGCAGCAGAATCAGCTGCCCATCCAGATGCTACAGCAGCTCATCCTAAAACCGGTCGTGTGGCTAAGATTAAATTTGAAGAAGGGACAGGAAAGGTTTTGCTGGATGGAACACCACAGGAGATGGATGCATATTATCTGTTTGAGGATAGTGAGATTAACCAGTTCCACGATAAGTACTTCTATTCTTATTGCACAAATTTCAAAGTGCCTTCAGGTAATAAATTTACTGGTTCCGGACAGATTGCATGTTATGTTTCCACCGATCCGATGAATATTACATTTGATCCGGACACACAGGAAAGTACAGATGATTTAAAATATTTAGGTACTATCTTGAAGAATCCAAGTTCTATTTATGGTAAATCCTATAACAATCATCACCACATGCTATCCTTCAAGAATCATGAATACATATTGTACCACTCCACAGCACTGGAAAACATGCTGTACCATACAACAAATGATTACAGATGTTTACATGTGGACGAAATTGATGTCAATAAGGAAACCGATGCAATTACAATTGAGCCTACTTATAAAGGTGCATCACAGATTGAGAACTTTATTCCATATCAGACAATCAATGCAACAACAACAGCATATAGTGCTGGTGTGAAATCTGCAAAATCTGATGCTGCAGAAGCAATGGTTCTTGACAAAATTCATACCGGTGACTGGACACAAATCAGTGGTGTTGACTTTGGTGAGACAGGGGCAGCAAAAGTTGCTGCTGAAATTGCGTCAACAACTGAAGAAGGTGCAGTCGAGGTGTTTATAGATGACCCTACAGTTGGAACAAATAAAATTGCAACATTAAGCGTAAAAAATACAGGCGAAGAGACTTATGAATCGGTTGAAACAGAAATTGCAGGAAAAGTGACGGGTGTACATGATGTATTCTTTGTATTCCGTGGTTCGGATTATAGAGTATCTACATGGACATTTACTGAGAAAACAGCTGAAGTAACACCTACCCCAGGTGCATCTGCAGTTCCGGTGACATCAGCAACACCAGCACCGACTACACCAGTATCTGTATCACCGGCACCAACGGCAAGTGTTGCTCCTGCAGAAGAGAAGGTTGCTGTTGCAAAGCCTGCTATTAAGAGTGTAAAGAATGTAAAAGGTAAAAAAGCGCAGGTTACGTTGAAGAAAAAAGTAAAGGATGCAAATGGTTATGAAGTTCGTTATTCGTTGAAGAAAAATATGAAGTCTGCAAAGAAAGTAACGATTAAAAAAGCAACTACCTTAAAGACAACAATTAAGAAGCTCAAGAAAAAGAAAACATACTATATTCAGGCAAGAGCTTATAAGACGGTAGAAGGAAAGAAATATTACAGTAATTGGAGTAATAAGAAGAAAATTAAGATTAAGAAATAATTTATTTAAGTTTATGGAGAAGGGTTTAATTTGTATAACAGGTAAGGAAAACGAAGATGTGGTTAGTTCACATCTTCGTTTTTTGGGGGTGCCGAAAAATATCTATTTGAAAGCAAGTTTTTCAGTTATATCTTTTTAGAAAAATAAAAGATTCTTTTAGTAAAGCTTGCTTGATTGATTTAGGGGAATATGTTAAGATAAATCATATATTATAATTACATTGATTAGGAGGACAAGCGATGAGAAAGAAGGCAAAAAGTGTTGGAGCAATATTGACTGCATCTGCAGTAGCTTTGACAACAATTTTTACGATGGGACCAACAGAAACTGTAAAATCTGCTGATGAGATTGAAAAAGATCCATATGTAATTGCAGAAGATCAGGCACAAGCATACAATACAGAGAATTTGCAGCTTACAAAAGGTCTTACGTACACAAAAGATGGAAAAGAAATTGAAGTAACAGGAGCCATTGATACGCAGAGTTTTTGTGCAGACCCTACCTGCATGGAAGTAGACGGAAAAATCTATGTATATGGAACAACAGATCAGAGATCCTATCAGAAGACTTCAAGTACTACAACAAATAACAGAGAAGATGGTCCGGTTGTTGCAAATAAGTATCAGACGAAAAAGCTGTCTATTTTCTCCAGTTCTGATTTGGTTAACTGGACGGATGAGGGTTTCATTGATATGGAAAAAGTATTTTCCGACAGTGGGGTAGCTGCCAGTTCTGCATGGGCATGGAATTCATGGGCTCCTACTGCATTGAAGTATGATTGTGACGGCGATGGTAAGGATGAGTATTATATCTTCTTTACAAATGGCGGAGATGTTGGGTACGTAAAAGGTGAAACTCCAACTGGTCCATGGAAAGATGAGTTGGGTAAGTTATTGATTAAAAAATCAGAGATCCCAAATGGAATGGGAGATGGTATTATTTGGAACTTTGACCCGGCAGTATTATTGGATAATAAAGGAGATGCTTATATCTACTGGGGAGGTGGAAATGGTGATACGCCTGAAACAAGAAAACACCCGAAGACATCCCGTTCCTGTAAATTGATTATTAGTGAAGATAAAGTGGAACTGGACTGGGATACGATTACGGAACTGGATTCCTATTATCATTTTGAAGATAATGAAATTAACCAGTTCGGGGATAAATATGTTTATACATATTGCGCAAACTGGAATGTACCGGCTGGAAACCAGTATATTAAAGACGGAAGCGTTTCGATTGTAGGATATGTTTCAGACGATCCGTTAAATGTTACATCAGATCCTGAAAACTATCAGGAAGGTGATCCGAAGTTTATCGGAAAGATTCTGAAAAATCCGGGAAGTGAGTTGTTTGATGAATATTATAACAACCATCACCATATGTTTGAGTTCAAAGATAAATATTATATGTTGTATCATACAACAGCTTTGGATCAATTCCTTTATAAAGACGATTATGCTGCTGAAGGTAAGAAGTCCTTATCCTACAGAAATCTGCATCTTGATGAAATTCAGGTAGATGTTGAAGGTGACAATCCAACGATTGATGTAAAACCAAGCTATGAGGGTCCGGAACAGGTAGGAAAATTTAATCCGTATCAGACAATTAATGCAACAACTCAGAGTCATCAGGGTGGTATTTCTACAAAGGTATTAGATGATGGTAATGTTGTAGTAGATAAGATTGATACCGGTGACTGGACAAGAATTGATGGTGTTGATTTTGGAGAGACCGGAGCAGTCAAATTGGATGCTACTGTTGCTTCTGAAACAACAGAAGGTTCTATCGAAGTATATTTGGATGAGGCACTGACCGGTACAAAAATTGCTACATTGGCATTAAAAGATACAGGTGCAGATACTTATGAAACGTTATCCGCTAACCTGGATAAAGTAACAGGTGTGCATGATGTGTATTTTGTATTCCGCGGTGTTGGATATAATGTAGCTACATGGACATTTACAGAGGAAGAAAAAACACCTGATGTAACTCCATCAGCAGCACCTTCAGCATCTGCTACACCAGTACCTTCTACAGCACCAGTACCGACTACGCCGGTATCTGTATCACCGGCACCAACGGCAAGTGTTGCTCCAGCAGAAGAGAAGGTTACTGTTGCAAAGCCTGCTATTAAGAGTGTAAAGAATGTAAAAGGTAAAAAAGCACAGGTTACATTGAAGAAAAAGGTAAAAGGTGCGAATGGTTATGAAGTTCGTTATTCTTTAAAGAAAAACATGAAGTCTGCAAAGAAAGTAACGATTAAAAAAGCAGCTACCTTAAAGACAACAATTAAAAAGCTTAAGAAAAAGAAAACATATTATGTTCAGGCAAGAGCTTACAAAACTGTGGATGGTAAGAAATACTACAGTAATTGGAGTAATAAGAAAAAAATTAAAATAAAAAAATAGGTAATTGTAAAGCTAATTAGCTGTACGCTTTAAAAGGACTGTCCACTGGCGATTATAAATTGTTCGTGTGGCAGTTCTTTTTGAATGCAAAAACCGGCTTGACAATGTGAAAAAAAAATGCTATAGTAAAAAAAGTTAGCAATAACTAACTGGTGGCAAAAGCCGCCTTGCTAAACCTGAAAGGTTAGCATTGACTAACGAAGGAGGCTTGTATGAGTATTGTAATTGTAGGTGGAAATGAAAGAATGGTAAGCCGGTATGAAGATATATGTAAAAATTACGGTTGTAA
>CATZVV010000133.1 GCA_958425285.1 uncultured Lachnoclostridium sp.
ATACATCATCCGAAAGATGGGCGAATGGGAGAGTGGTTACTTTCAATAATACAAATGAACTTCTTAATCCAAGCAGCCAATGGTATCGCCCTGAGGTGATCGGTCTAAAGACGGGTAACAGCAGTCTGGCCGGTGCTTGCCTAGTATCTGCGGCAGTTATTAACGGAGAAACATACATCTGTGTAGTGATGGGGTCTACTGAGGATGCTAGATTCCAGGATAGTATTGATATTTATGATGAAATCAAAGCTCAACAAAAGTATAACTAGGGCCTATAATCAAGCGGCAGTTTCCAATTAGGAACCGGACAATGTGTACAGGCAGTCATTGATGCCAAAAGGGATTGGATCGTAAGGTATTGTTTGCACGCATAGTGGAAATGCTTTTAAGGAACATCTAAAAGGAGGACCGTTATGAGTAGTAACCATCTAAGAGGTCAAAGCAGTCCATATCTTATACAACATTCAGAAAATCCTGTCGACTGGTATCCATGGTGTAATGAGGCATTTGAAAGAGCAAGGCAGGAAGATAAACCCGTTTTTTTAAGTATTGGCTATAGCACCTGTCACTGGTGTCATGTGATGGCACATGAGAGTTTTGAAAATGAGGAAATTGCCGCCATTCTAAACCAAAATTTTATTTCCATTAAGGTAGACAGGGAAGAGCGTCCCGATATAGATAGTGTGTATATGGCTGTCTGCCAGACACTGACAGGGAGTGGAGGATGGCCTATGAGTATTTTTATGACAGCAGAGCAGAAACCCTTCTACGCAGGAACGTATTTTCCGCCTGTAAACCGTTCTGGTATGATGGGATTTCGGGAACTGTTACTGGAGATCAATAAACTTTGGAAACAAAAGAGAGCCGGTTTGCTGCAGTCGGCAGAACAGATTTTTAGTCAAATAGATACAAATGTGGGCAATTCAGAAGATAAAGTGCAAAAGCGGGCTGGAAAAGCAATAGACAGCGGACTCCCTGGGCAGGCAGCAGAATTATTTACAAGGTCCTTTGATAAAAACTACGGTGGGTTCGGTTCAGCACCTAAATTCCCAACACCCCATAATCTAATATTTCTTATGCTGTATTCCGGGATTGGGCTTGGTGATAAATGGTATCAGGTGGAAAAAACTTTGGAGCAAATGCGAAGAGGGGGGATTTTTGATCATATTGGATATGGATTTTCCAGATATTCCACAGACCGTTTTTATCTCGTTCCTCATTTTGAAAAAATGTTATATGATAATGCACTGCTCATAATTGCATACGCAGCTGCATTTAAGATATCTGAAGAAAACATGTTTCTAGATACAGCAGAAAAAACTGCGGAGTATATTTTGCGGGAAATGACAGGATCTGACGGTGAATTTTACTCTGCTCAGGATGCGGATAGTGAGGGCAGGGAAGGATTATATTATATCTGGGATTATGAAGAAATTTGTAATATACTTGGTAGAAAAAAAGGGGAGGAATTCTGCAGTTATTTCGGAATTTCTGAAAGGGGAAACTTCGAGGGGAAAAATATACCAAACCTGTTGAACGGAAATCCCATTTCTGATAAATTCCATAAAGAAAAAAAGCTTTTATATGAGAATCGGCAGTTAAGAACAAAACTCCATCTGGATGATAAAGTCCTTACCACATGGAATTCTCTGATGCTTTCTGCTATGGTGGTACTATACCGGGTCACCGGAAAGGAACGATATCTTCAATCGGCCGTGCAGGCGCATTGTTTCATTGAGAAAAACTTGGCAGACGGAAATATACTTTTTGTCAGCTGCCGCAATGGAGCTGGGACTGTAAACGGATTTCTTGATGAATATGCATATTATACAGCGGCATTGCTAAGTCTTTACGAGGCTGTCTCTGATGAAAAGTACCTAAGGCGTGCAGAAGAGATCTGTAATGAAGCACGACGGCAGTTTGAGGATCGGAATGGAGGAGGTTTTTTTCTGTACGGAGACCGGAATGACAGATTGATTACGAGGCCAAAAGAAACCTATGATGGTGCAATACCCAGTGGAAATTCCGTGATGGCTTATTGTCTTGTACGGCTTTTTCAGATTACAGATAATAAAGATTATAAAAGTGCAGCAGAGCAGCAGCTTGCATATATGTCCCATCTAGCGGAGGGCTATCCGGCGGGATACTGTATGTTTCTGACTGCGCTTCTGCTATATAACTATCCTCCTCAAAAGATTACGGCTATATTATCGAAAACGGACACAGAGGAAGAAATCATCAGCCGCGTTCCGCTGTATGCAGATATAAAGATCTTAAAGGAAGAAACGCCGGAGTTTAAATTGCTGAACGGAAATACAACATATTATGTTTGTAAGGATCATATATGCCTTCCGCCGGTAAATGAGATAAAATAACCCTATAGTAAAGCTTATGGAGTGGCCAGTTCACGTATGGGATTTAAGGGTGTCAGGGATTGGAACAATGCGGGTCTCGAATGCAGTGTCGGAGTTGAGTATCAGTGTGGCGGTAATATTTGAATAGAACAGTTTGCGGAGGGTTCCTGGTGAGTGTGTAGGCTTGCCGGGAACTCTTTTTTTATATACCTCATGAAATATGGTGTGTGTGGGGGGGGGGCAGAATGTACCCGTGAACATTTGGTTAATATAAAAAAATATAAAAATAAATCTGATAATTACTAGAATAACATGCAATATTTAACAAAAGTTATGTGAAAAAATGATGCAAAATGCCGGTATTATAAATTTTTATTGACATTTATGCACAAAAATAATATTCTTAATTTATAAAAGCGGGTTACACGTGTACAATCGCTGCAAAAAGCCGACATACGACAAACCGGTAAAGTATGTTTGCTAAAAAGTTGAAGAAAAGGAGAAATAATTATGAAAAAAGTGAACAAGTGGAAGAGATTAGCTGCGCTTGGAGTTTCAGCAATGATGATTTTCTCAACGGTAGCTTGTGGAAGCGATTCCAAGGAGGGGTCAAAAACAGATGATGGGGATGTAAAGAAAAGCACCAAAGGTACGACAATATCATTCTGGAATAGTTTTACAGGCTCAGATGGCGATATGCTGGTTGAATTAGTAAACCGGTATAATGAAGAGAACAAAGATGGAATCACTGTTGAGATGGATATATCTTCAGATTTTGACAGCCAGCTATCCACTGCCTTTGCGGCAGGAACAGGCCCTACCATGATTTTAAGTTCAAGTGCATATAGGTTTACTTACGGGGACTATATGCAGGATATCGGCGATGTGTTTGATAAGACTAATCTAAATAAGGATGATTTCATACAATCATATCTCGACTATTGCTCTGAGGGGGATAAGTTGTACTTTGTTCCATTTCAGGTTGTAGGTTATTACATGTATTGGAACAAGGATTTATTCCAAGCGGCGGGACTTAATCCGGAGACACCTCCTTCAACATGGGAAGAGTGGCAGTCATATGCTGAAAAGATTACGGATGAGGGCAAGAATATTTATGGCTCTGGTATTTCTTATGATTATCCATATCAGATTGCACATATGATGCAGCGCTTAGGCGGTTTGGCAGTAAAAGATGATAATGGCAGCTGGAAGGCAGATTTCGCAGGAAACACTGGATACACTGATTTTCTTACGATGTACAAGACACTAATCGACAACGGAGATAACCCGCTGGAAGCTGATACAGATTCTATGGTAAGTGCAGGGCAGATTGGTATGACAGTCGGCGGGCCGTGGGTAACAGCGGGGCTTGATACGGCAGGTGTAAATTATGGAATTGGCCTGATACCTCAGGGAGATGCAGGAGACATGAATTCAGTAGAGGTTCTTGGTTTCTCTGTTACAACAACGGCAAGTGATGAGGAAAAAGAAGCTGCATATAAGTTCATTGAGTGGTGGAATTCAGAAAATACAGAAGGCTCCAGCCCAGCTTTAGAGTGGTCTGTGTCAAATGGTTTCCCAGCCTATACATATTCCGTTCAGGAAAAAGAGGAATACAAACAAAGTGAAAAGCTTAGTGTGATGTCTTCTGCAAATCCGGATGCGCCAACGGATTTTATTGTTGATTCAAGTTTCCCGGGTATTAATGATATTTTAAATGATGTTATTCCGGAAATGATTAACTCGGTAGCATTTGGTAATGCATCGGTGGAGGATGCACTTGAAAAAGCTCAGAATACAGCAGATAAAATAGTTGAGGAATATAATAAATAATTGATTAATGGTGTTGTTGTCTGTGGATGGCAGCAAATAGGCGGCTGAACCAGCCGCCTTTCACTGGGAACTTGAGGCAGGTAGGAGAAGTGATAATGAAGAAAATGATAAAATACTGGAATAAGCCTTCCAGAAGTGCTTATCTCTTTTTGGCCCCATCGGTCATTTTGTTGATTCTGTTTAGTGTAGTGCCTCTTATTATTGCATTCGGATTAAGCTTATTCGATGTATCTATTACAATGGATTCGGCGCGCTTTATCAGCCTTGAAAATTTTGCTGAGGCATTTCAGGACAGTCGGTTTATAAACAGCTTAAAAGTGACGGCTATTTTCACTGGCCTGGAGGTACCACTGCAGGTTCTGGGAGCACTGGTAGTTGCGGCGCTGATTGCTAAGAATAATATCAAGAACAAGATTTTCAGAGCGGTTTATTTTCTGCCTGTGATATGTTCTGCGACGGCTATTGGTATTATGTGGAAGATGATTCTGCACTCCAATATTGGCTTTGTTACAGCAGCATTACAATCTATGGGGCTTGGGAAGATTAATTTTCTTAATACACCGGGCCTTACTATATTTGTAGTTTCGTTCATATCTATATGGAGAAGCTTCGGGATTTCTGCAATTATTTATGTGACGGCAATCCAGCAGGTATCAGCTTCCTTATATGAAGCGGCAGAGATGGACGGGGCAGGGAAGATAAGGCAGTTCTGGCATATTACAGCGCCATCCATCAGGCCAACCTTCTGGTACATTTTAATGACACGGTTTGCAGGGGCTCTGCAGATATTTGATATTATATATATTACGACAAATGGCGGGCCTAACTATACAACCGAATCTACGGTCACTTATATTTATTCCAGAGCGTTCTCATCGCGTTCAAGCATGGGGTACGCTTCTGCCATGTCCGTGATTTTATTTGCAATAATTATGGTTGTAACTGTGCTGATGTACCACAAAATGAATCAGGAGGATTAATATGAAAAAGAAAAAGGCAATCAAGATCAAAGATGTAACGATCAGTATTCCGATATTTATCGTTTTAGTCATTCTGGCTCTGCTGGTACTGGTGCCGATTATCTGGATGACGTTAAGTGCATTTAAGCCGGAAAAAGAAATAATATCCTGGCCTCCTACATTTGTACCACAGTCACTTACTATAGAAAATTTTGTTGATGTACAGGATCGTATTAATATACTGCGCTATATGCTTAACTCTGTGATCTATGCAGGCGGCACGACATTGCTGGCTGTCATTGTGAATAGTATGGCCGGTTATGCATACGCTTTTTATGACTTCAAAGGAAAGACAGGACTGTTCTTAATGACTTTAGCTACAATGATGGTCCCCTTTCAGGTTATTATGGTTCCATTATTCCTCGTTGTATTTAAGTTGGGAATGTATGATTCATACTGGGGGCTGATTATACCAAGAGTTGCGGTTGCCGGCTCTATCTTTATGATGCGGGCGGCTTTCTCAGGAATACCGAAAGAGCT